>JAYSXR010000286.1:0-3084 GCA_043717145.1 Chitinophagaceae bacterium
GAGCCAGCAGAAACAAGGCATTTGGTCATGGCCAATCATGATGCGGTTATATCGCCACCCTGGTCGGTACATTGCGGGCCGGGCTCTACTAATTACGCGTTTATCTGGGCAATGGCGGGGGAGAATTTAACTTTTACGGATATGGATCCGGTGGCAATTGCAGATATGCGTTGATGCTATCTGTTCCTTAATAGCCATTGATACATATCAATGCCAACTTTATCCCAATTATAAATATCCTAGTTTGGTAACCCATTTTTATCTAATGGGAAAAAATTATGTTCAAGTCCAATATACGCTTTGAATGTAAAATTGATTTTACGACTCTTGATCATCTCTACGTGAAAAAAATCATTAAAAAGAGAATTATAGTCTTTAGTTCCATACATCACTAATACGGGTATGGATACTTTTTTAAGATAGGCGATGGGCGGTAGAGAAAATTGGTAAGTTGCTTTATACGTATCTTCTTTTGAGTTAAGATTTTCAGGGTCACCGACAACTTTCTCCCAATACTTAAATTCATTTTCAGCTAAAGGATTAGCGTTACTTTCCTCTTTTCGAAGCTGTTCAATTATCGACATAATCCGTCCCATTGGATTCCCGCTTACATAAATAGGATGTGTAATCTTTTTGGAAATGCTTGCCATTTTAGCAGCAACACTACTGCCTTCAGAATGGCCAGATACAACCAAGCTACTTTTAGAAACCCAAGGTTGCTTTTGCAGGTAATTAATTACGGCTAAATCCCTTTGAACATAGTAATCAAGATAATTTTGTTTTTTATAATTCTCAGGGAATTCTTTGGTTTTCGGGTCAAGATAATAGAAGTCTTTAGTCAATCCTTTTTCTTCAACTTCAACCGGGATGGATGGTTTTGAAATTATAACTTCATGATAATTAACTAATAAACTGTCAAGTTTGAAAGGGAAAACAGGATAGGTATGCGTTGAATCATAGATGATAATTAAAGGCCTTGGTAAACTTCCCTGTATGAACAGAAAGAGTGGCTTAGGATTTAATTCGTCTTCTTTTTTGGATTTTATTAAAATATCAACGGTTTCTTTCTTGAAAAATTGTTTGTAAATGTTTGAAGCCTATACTTTCTGGTGTTATCATTTGCCCTGAAAGATGTAAGGTAAGGAGCAATGATAGTATTGGTAAAAAATGTCTCATTGGCATATTACCCCAAAAATATAAGACAATTATTAAATAGGCGCTCCTTAATATAAAAAAATCGCATCCTGCACATTTAAGCATAGGATGCGATTTGGATCAACCAATCAAATACTTAAATCTTCACCTTAATCACCAGCTTCATAATAACCCCATCCCCAATCATCGGGGCATGCACGTCTTCGGGGTAAAAAATAGCGAACTGGTTATCTGTCATTCCGAAAAACATATCCGGTATATCATCATAAAACAATACATCTTTTTCAGGATTGTATTCTCCCCTTGGTAAAACACAGGTACTGCGCGGTTTCCATCCGAGTGTTTCTTTGCCTCTGATGCAAACCTGTATATCAATATGTGCATTATGGCATTCGAATTTGGCAGTGGATTCTGCGGCCGTTGTTCCGTTCTTATCCGAAACAATCCCGCGAATACGATCGCCATCAATATCAAATTTCCCTGCTTCCAGTGAAGCAAGATCTATTGAACGGATGTAGGCAAATGCCTTCCCAAAAAGAGGATTAAGAGAAGCATATTTTGAAGCGCAGGATAAATTATCTACTATCATATAATCAGCTATTTCATTTTCAAATTTTCAAATCCGCAAATTTTATCTCTGAACCCTTCCACTTCCATCCCCTTTCATCAATTCCATCACTTCAGTTAAAGTAGCGTGGTTCAGGTCGCCGGGTATGGTATGTTTAATGGCAGATGCGGCTATACCAAATTCTGCCGCTTCAGGCATGGGCATTCCACTAACCAGGCCATAAATAAATCCACTGGCAAATGAATCACCACTGCCTACACGGTCTACAATGCGCACTTCGTATTGTTTGGTATGGTAAAATTCGGTACCGTCGTAAACCAGTGCACTCCAGCCATTATCAGAAGCACTATGGCTTTCACGTAAGGTAGAAGCAATGTATTTAAATCCAAATTTTGTTTTCATTTGCTGAAACACATCTTTGTAACCATCTAAATTCAATTCGCCTTTGGTTACATCGGTGCCTTTGCTGATAAAACCTAAAGTAGTATCTGCATCTTCTTCATTACCGATACAAACATCCACATACTGGCAAAGCCTTGTCATTACTTCCCTTGCTTTTTCCTTGCTCCATAATTTTTTGCGGTAATTCAGGTCAATGCTGGTGGTAATACCTTTTGCTTTGGCAACTTTTAAAGCAGCTTCGGTTAGTGCGGCGGCTTTATCGCTTAAAGCAGGGGTAATCCCAGTTGTATGAAACCAGCTGGCACCATCGAATATCTTATCAAAATCAAATTCACTGATATCCATTTCGGCAACAGAAGCACCGGCACGGTCGTAAATAACCTGTGAAGCACGCATGGATGCACCTGTTTCTAAAAAGTAAATTCCCAAACGTTTACCACCACGGGCAATGAACTGGGTGTCTACCCCATACCGGCGAATATGATTAATAGCCGCCTGACCAAGAGCATTATCCGGAACTTTCGTAACAAATACGCCATTGAGACCGTAATTAGAGAGGGCTGCAGCTACATTTGCTTCGCCGCCACCGTAAGTGACATCAAAACTATCGCTTTGAACAAATCTTTCAAATCTGGGAGTAGAGAGGCGCATCATGATCTCTCCGAGAGTGACAACTTTTTTTGGCATGATCAATCGTATTTTTTTAAATAAACAGGTGGTTAAGGGTATATATTAATTAACTTCAAAGCCCTTGTTGCGAAGTTGTGTAATAATCCGTGATAAGAAAAGAAATAGGGGTTCATTTGGTGAATAAAAATACGCAAACGATTGCGTAATAAAATGAATTGATATTACCCTTTTAAAATATCATTGCTCCACGAAAATTGCTATATGGAAAAGAAAGCTGCCATTCTTGCGTTAATACCCCAACAGGGCATTTTGCCATTATATTTTTATAA
>JAYSXR010000287.1:0-3082 GCA_043717145.1 Chitinophagaceae bacterium
TTTCGCTTCCGGGGAACTTTGAAAACACTTTCAGTGCCAACTCATAATCTGGCGGGTCAATTTTATTTGCCGCAGCACTGGCAAAGAATTTTTCAATACTATTTTTTGCCTGAACAGAATCATTTAGCCTGTCGTAGTTATATGCATACAAGATATTTAAACGTGGTAAAGAATTAAATCCAACAGTGGTCTCCAGTTCTTTGGCTTTGGCAAGAGATTCTGTAAATCTTCCCGCACGTAAAAGATAATCGGCCAAAAAGAATTCATTCACCGGATCTTTATCTGCAACTGCTATATATTTATCAAGATACTCCTTGGCCTTGTTTACATCCCTTAATGCATAATATGTGTAAAAAGCAAAATAAGTTGGCGGGAAAGCAGGATCCGCTGTAATTGAATTATTGAAAAACTGTTCGAACTGGTCTTTATTATTCTGGCTCTGGTAAATTTTACCAATCTGGAACATTGCTTTTGCATTCTTAGGATCCCTGGCAATTGCTTCCTGATAAGCTTTTACAGCTTCACCACCATTTTCACCACCCAGTTTCAGGTAGTTGATACCCAAATTAATAAAAATATCAGGATTAGTAAGGTCAATAGTCCCCGCCTGTTTCAGTTTATCTACGGCATAGGTATGATCACCCTGCTCAATTTTCACTTCAGCATTGGAACGGCCAATTGCATTTAAAATGGCTGCATTGGGTTTGCCTTTATTTTTGCCTTTAGTTTCGGTAGAAGCGGTGATGGCCTGTTCAAATTTTTGTTTAACAGAATTCATATCATCACCTTCTAAAATCCCCACATGGCCCATACCTACCAATAACCAAGGATCACTGCCAACCTCACCCAATGCTTTTTGGTACAAAGCTTTGGCGGTCTGCACCTGCTCCTTTTTAGGAGCGTCACCGTCTGTTGCCAATATAGCCTGACCCAACCAGTAAATGGTTTGCGGGTCCTTAGGATTCGCATCATAAGCCTTCTGAAATGCTTCTTTTGCACTCTTATTCTTTTCGTAGTTCAGGTATTTGATCCCATCAGCTAACTGAGCCATCAAACACTGTGCAGCAAGCATTGCTGTTAACATAAGAGTAAAGATCTTCTTCATTTTTAGATTTTTATAATTATAGTGTTAATCCGCATCTTTAATTTTTCCTGTACGCTGGTTAAAACCCATTTTAGCCGGTGCCAGGAAAGCCCTCCGAAAAATCAACTGGCCTCTTTCTAAACTCATAAAATTCATAAAGCCTGTTCCGAGTCCTGTGGCGTTTTCCTTAAGTATGTAATACAAGGGGCGTGCCAAGGGGTATTCTCCAAAGGTTATTGTGGCCTGTGAAGGCTTGGCAAAAACATCTTTTTCAATACAATTAACACATTCCACTAAAGCCATCCGTATCTTTTTTTGGTAAGCTTCCTGTTTTGGATCGTAACTATCACCTACCCAGCTTAAACCAACAAAACCAATCACATTGGGGTTATTGGATACGATATCTATTACTTTCTCGCTATTCTCTGAGGCAACCACATTAACCCCGAATGCCCCCCCTCTCAACACACTATCCTGCAGAAAACGGACTGTACTGGTAGCATTCTTGCCATCCATTACGGCGGTTATGTTATTTTTTCCAGAGAGGATGTTCTTTATCTGCTCGATGGTAAATATGCTGTCTTTTGCTGCCCGGTTTACAATTACCGCAATGGCATCGTAAGCCAATTCGCCGTATTGGGGCTTAAACAACAGCTTGCTTTCATAATATTCTGCTTCCTTATCACTTAACCCTTTGGCTACAATGATCATTCGTGTGCTATCAGATTGCAAATCCCTGAAACAGGCTGCTTCCGATTTGTAGGAAGCAATGATTTTTGTATTCGGAAAGGATGCATGGTGAACACGAAGCTGTTCTTCGATCACCGGTTTAAAACTTTCGTCAACACTGATATTGATCGTTCCTTTCACAGGCGTATCCCTGTTATCATCCTTTTTGTCGTTTGTATTACAAGAAAAAAAGAACATAAGCAGCCCCGCAAAACCACCATATAAAACGCTTCGGCTCATCTTAGTAATCACGCTTAACCCCCCTATACAATCTAAAACCGCCATACAAGAGGCAAATCCCACCAAATAAGTACCTGAAAACAGGATCGATAAAAGCCAATTGTTCAAGTTTTAACTTTTCAGCTAACAACATCGTTATGGCAACGCCTAGGAAAATAATTGCCATGGTAATATCGTAAGTCATACGCATTATCGTATAACTTCTTCGTTTTTTTACTTCAAATTCATTTTCCATTTCACATTCAATTAAACAGGGATAGGCAATTTAGGTAATAATTTTATTCGTCCGCAACAAAAGTGAGTAGCATTTTCGAAACAAAACACTTGTTTCATATTTAGATGCATCCAAAAGCTACTTTCCATAAATACATAAATGTTAATGCTAATACCTGTTAGTTCTTCCAAGGCTTATTTTAAGCCCGCTCAGTTGGGGCAATAATCGCCTCTCAGCAGTATCTTTGGCTGTATGAAAATTTTAATGGTATGCCTGGGTAATATTTGCAGGAGTCCATTGGCAGAAGGAATATTGCGGCACAGGGCAGCACTGGCCGGACTTGACTGGATTATTGACAGTGCCGGCACCGGCGGTTATCATACAGGGGAACAACCGCATGTATTATCGCAAAAAGTGGCTTTGTTGAATGGCATAGATATAAGTACCCAGCAATGCAGGCAGTTCATAAAAGAAGATATGAAAAGTTTTGACAGGATTTTTGTGATGGACAATGATAATTACGCGGAGGTAAGAAGGATCAGCAAGGACCATTGGGATGAAAGGAAAACAGCTTTGTTGTTAAACGAACTTCATCCGGGAGAAAACAGGAGCGTTCCTGATCCCTGGTATGGTACCGAGAAAGATTATCATATGGTATTTACTATGCTGGATAAGGCATGTGATAAAATTGTGGCACATTATAAAAATCAATCCAGAATGGGCAACTGTAAATGGCGAGTACTTTCACATAACCGCGTTGCTATCATCATTTAAACTTTATTTACGCTTTTAACTTTACCATCACTTATGAGTAA
>JAYSXR010000288.1:0-3081 GCA_043717145.1 Chitinophagaceae bacterium
GGTACAACGTGCCAAAGATAAAATGGATGCAGCTTTTGAATTTATTACAAAGTTGGGAATATCTTATTATTGTTTTCATGATGTAGATATTGTTAGTTATACAAATAACATTGCTGAAAATGAAAGGCGTTTGCAGACATTAGTGAAATATGCAGAAGAAAAGCAAAAGCAAAGTGGGGTAAAACTGTTATGGGGTACTGCCAATTTATTTTCACATAAAAGATATATGAACGGTGCCGCTACAAATCCTGATTTTCACGTATTGGCACATGGTGCAGCACAGGTGAAAGCTGCATTGGATGCAACTATCGCATTAGGTGGTGAAAACTATGTTTTCTGGGGAGGGAGAGAGGGTTATATGAGTCTTCTGAATACAAATATGAAGAGGGAAAAAGAACACCTGGCACGTTTTCTTCACACAGCAAAAGATTATGCAAGGAAAAATGGGTTCAAAGGAACTTTTTTTATTGAACCCAAGCCATGTGAGCCAAGCAAGCATCAGTATGATTATGATAGTGAAACAGTAATTAACTTTTTGCGCCAGTACGATTTGCTGAATGATTTTAAATTGAATATAGAGGTAAACCATGCTACATTGGCTGGCCACACATTTGCGCATGAATTGCAGGTAGCCACAGATGCTGATATGCTGGGAAGTATAGATGCTAACAGAGGGGACTATCAAAATGGGTGGGATACAGATCAATTTCCGAATAATATTAATGAAATTGTGGAAGCTATGCTCATCATACTTGAAGCTGGCGGATTTGCTGGTGGCGGAATAAATTTTGATGCTAAAATTCGTCGTAACTCTACTGACCCAGAAGATCTTTTCTATGCACACATAGGCGGTATGGATACGTTCGCAAGAGCATTATTAATAGCAGAGGATATTCTTACCAAATCAGTATATAAAAAATTCAGAAAGGAGCGATATGTTTCATTTGATACAATGGAGGGAAATGCATTCGAAGAAGGTAAACTGTCATTAGAAGAATTGAGGGATTATGCCATTAAAAAAGGCGAACCGATCTTGCAAAGTGGCAGACAGGAATGGACAGAGAATATTATTAATCGTTTTATCTAATTCCTTGAATGAAAAATAGCAACGTATATATTATTTCCATAGCCTTCACTGCAGCAATTGGCGGCTTTTTACTCGGCTTTGATGGCTCGGTTATTTCAGGTGCTGTGCCATTTTACAAGTCAGTATTCGGTTTGCAGGATGGTTCATTTATGCTTGGCTTTTCTGTTTCCTGTATAATATGGGGTGCCATTTTTGGAAATCTTATAGCAGGCCCTTTATGTGATAAAATTGGAAGAAAGCCATCATTACTTATCTCGGCTTTGTTATTTGCAGCTACAGGGGTGCTTTGTGCATTTGCAAATAGTATTGAAGTATTCATTGCCGGAAGAATTATTGGCGGATTGGGTGTGGGCATAGCCATATTGGTGGCCCCCATTTATATAGCTGAAATTTCGCCGGCTACAAAAAGAGGCTGGCTGGTATCTTTCAATCAACTGTTAATAGTAATTGGTTTATCTGCAGCCTATTTTTCTAATTATTTTATTTTAAAATCAGTTTTAGACCCTTTAATTAACTGGCGATGGATGCTGGGTGTGGAAACAGCACCTGCTATATTGTACTTTATAACTGTTTTATTTATCCCTGAAAGTCCACGCTGGCTGGTAATGCATGGTAAGGATAATAAAGCGATTAAGATACTGACAAAAATTGATGGGGAAGTTTATGCCCGCAATGAGTATGATGAAATAAAGAAAACCACGCTCACAGATACTAAAGTGAGTATCGCTGCACAGATAAATGAATTGTTTACTAAAAGGATGAAGCTGATACTTATTATAGGTTTCGGACTGGGTATCCTTCAGCAGTTTTCGGGTATTAATGCCATATTATATTATGCACCCATGGTATTTGAATCAGCTGGTGGCGCAAGGGATGCTGCTTTTATGGAGGCAATTGTGCTGGGTGTTGTGTTTGTTATTATGACCATTGTTTCCATGTTCCTGATAGACCGTTTAGGTCGTAAACCGCTTTTGTATATCGGTGTTGGCCTTATGGCATTATCCTTAACCGTTACTGGGGTAGTATTCAACAATGCCCGCTATAAAGTTAGTCAGAATCAGATTGTAGCTGTTGCAGAGTCGATTTATAAAGATGAATTATGGGCCGAAGCAAAGAAACATACCCCCGTATTATCAGGGTTTGATGGGTTTTCTATAAATAATAATATTGCAGTGTTTAAAATGAAAAATAATGTTATCAGTTCATTTGATCTTACAGAAAATGAAATAAAAGCGATTACTGCCCGGAAAGATCTCGTAAGTGAAAAATTAGTACAATTAAAAGACCAGTCTTTCAATAGTGAGCTTCATTTTTTTGAGGCTATAAAAACTTCTCTAAACGGAACAACAATTAACAGTGAACTGTATAAGCCGCTTTTACTCAGAGGAGGTATAAAAATTAACTCCATCTTAATCTTGATAAGCATTTTAGGATTTATTACAGGATTTTCTATTTCTCTAGGCCCTGTAATGTGGGCCATGCTTTCAGAAATATTTCCTAACAGGCTTCGTGGCGTGGCTGTCTCCCTGGTGGGTGCTGCAAATGCTATCGCCAGTTTCGTGGTTGCTACTTTTTTCCCGTTACAATTAGCAAAATTCGGAAGTAGCGGCACTTATTTTATTTATGCCGGCTTCATGTATTTCTGTTTGTGGTTTGTTTGGAAGTACGTGGTGGAAACAAAAGGAAAATCATTAGAGCAATTAGAAAAAGAATTAATTAGATCATGAGTGTAATTTATAACCCGATATTGAACGGATTTAATCCTGACCCTTCTATTATAAGGATAGGCGATGACTATTATATTGCCACCTCTACTTTTGAATGGTTCCCAGGCGTGCAAATCCATTATTCAATTAACCTGCAAAACTGGAAATTGATTGCCAGGCCATTAAATAGATTATCCCAACTGGATATGAAAGGAGTACCGGATTCATGCGGTGTATGGGCACCGTGTTTGAGTTATGATAATGGAACGTTTTACCTGGTTTATTCCA
>JAYSXR010000289.1:0-3072 GCA_043717145.1 Chitinophagaceae bacterium
GTAGCATATGGCATATTAGGTTGTGTCACTCACTTCAACGTCCGAAATAATGCTCGACAACCTAAAACTGCAACAAAATCATGTCAGTCATATCCCCAAATCATATCAAATCTGAGTTCTATCTTTACCCGATGGAACAGTTAGTGCAACAGATTAATGCGTACAGGCAGGAGATTGCAGCGGTTGTAGCAGCTACACCCACTGCGGTAGAAGAATTCCGTATCAAATGGCTTGGCACCAAGGGATTGGTAAAAACCATCATGGGCGAAATGCGCAACGTGCCCAACGAAAGTAAAAAAGAATTCGGCCAGGTACTAAACGATTTCAAACTGTTTGTAGAAAACAAATATGAAAGCCTACAAGAAAACAACTCCCAACCCCAGACCTCAGACGCCAAACTCATCGATTGGAGCCTACCCGGAGATCCAATAACCGTTGGAACCCGTCATCCATTAAGTATTGTCCGAAACCAGATCGTTTCTATATTTAGGCGCTTGGGTTTTGCTGTTGCCGAAGGCCCCGAAATAGAAGACGACTGGCACAATTTCGGTTCGATGAATTTACCCGAAGATCATCCTGCCCGTGATATGCAGGATACTTTTTATATCAATCAAAACCCGTCCTGGCTCTTACGTACACATACAAGTAGTGTACAGGCAAGGGTTATGGAAACACAAAAACCACCTATCCGCGTTATCTGCCCCGGCCGTGTTTACAGGAATGAAACCATCAGTGCAAGGGCGCATTGTTTCTTTCACCAGATAGAAGGATTGTATATTGATGAAAACGTAAGCTTTGCCGACCTGAAACAAACGCTTTACTTTTTTGTACAGGAAATGTTTGGCAAAGATGTGAAAGTGCGGTTCCGCCCCAGTTATTTCCCCTTCACCGAGCCAAGTGCAGAAATGGATATCAGTTGTCTGATTTGTGGTGGCGAGGGTTGTAATATTTGTAAACACACGGGCTGGGTAGAAATATTAGGAAGTGGAATGGTACATCCCCATGTGCTCGATAATTTTGGGATCGATTCAAATAAATATACCGGTTTCGCCTTTGGTATGGGAGTCGAACGTATTACCCAGCTCAAGTACCAGGTGAATGATCTGCGCTTATATTCGCAAAACGACGTACGTTTTCTGAAACAGTTTACCGGCGTAGTGTAATATCCATTGCAACTAACAAACGTTCTGTTGTTCACATTATAATCTCCACTGTATGCCAGATTAAATATGCGTAAAAGATCAGATGTATTTTATTGCCGGAATTATATTAAGCATGCATTATTGTTGGATAATACCCATTCTTTTGATAAAAATTCAATCTTTTGGGGTGAAAACAGCGTATTTATAAGGCATGGGGGATTAATTCCCCTATCTTACCAGCGTAACAACCCCCAAATTTTCTAAATATGCTCGCCATTCTGTGTTTTTTTCTGGGACATTGGTTCCTTTCTTTATTTTTTCATTCCTTCTTTCTACATCGTTTTTGTTCCCATAAAATGTACACGACGAGCAAAAACTGGGAGCGCGCCTTTTATTTAACAACATGGTTTGTACAGGGTTCCTCTTTTCTGGTTCCCAGAGCCTATGGTGTTATGCACCGGATGCACCATACTTTTAGCGATACCGAACAGGATCCGCATTCCCCGCATTTTTTCAGGGATGTATACCAGATGATGCAAAGCACTATCCTAATTTTCCGCGGGTTTCTGACCGGGAAAAATTTGCCTAATGCACAATTCACTGCCGAATACCTGCCAGTTTGGGATAAATTAGACAGGTTTGGACACCATATTATTACCCGCCTACTGTTTGGCGCGGCGTATACTGCCTTCTATATTTATTTTGCTCCTAATGCCTGGTGGTTCTTATTATTGCCGGTTCACTTTTTAATGGGGCCTATACAGGGTGCGATTGTAAATTGGTGCGGACATAAATACGGGTACAGTAATTTTGAGAATGGCGACCATTCAAAAAATACATCTCCCTGGGGAATTTTGTTAATGGGCGAGTTGTTCCAGAATAACCACCACTATGCAAAAAATGATGCCAACTTCGCCAAAAAATGGTTTGAATTCGACCTTACTTATTTTATTATGCGTGGATTACATGCAGTTAGGATTATTGAACTTACTTCCAAAAAAAAGGATGCTGTTCAGGTAAGCAAAGCCGCATAACTGTTTCTCTGCGAAACCGTTGCTTCTCTGCGTCTCTGCGGTGAAAACCTTCTGGCAATTTGGGCATAACAAAATTCATTAAGCTTTCACCGTAGAGACGCGGGGAGGCAGCGGCAACCGCGGATGATTCAATTACTATCTTTACAAAGCACCAATTTTTAACAGCATGGTTCACGCCACCAAAGGCATTGTGTTGCGTACGGTAAAGTATGGAGATACCAGTATCATCACTACGGTATACACCGAGCTGTTTGGTGTACAGAGTTATATTGTAAATGGTGTGCGGAAAAGCAGCAAAACATCTGCGGGCAAAGCCAGTTTCTTTCAACCCGCTGCCATGCTCGATATGGAGGTATACCATAATGAGCAGAAACAACTGCAATTCATCAAAGAATACCAATGGAGTTATTTATATGCGCATGTATTGTTTGATGTGGTAAAGAATACAGTAGCTACTTTTATTATAGAACTATTGCAACACAGCCTCAAACAACCCGAAGCAAACCCTGAATTATTTTACCTGATAGAAGATACCCTGAAACAATTAGATAAAGGAAACGATACCCTAACCGGTAACCTGCCTCTATACTTTGCTTTGCACCTTTGCAGTGAATTGGGGTTTCGAATGCATGGAAATTATAGTGAACAAACACCCGTGCTCGATTTGCAGGAAGGTATGTTCATTGCAGAAAAACCAACGCACCCTTATTATATTGAGGGTGTATTGGCTGAAACCACTTCGCAGTTAGCCGCTATCCGTTTTTATAATGACTTGGAAAATATATCACTCAATCGTACTGTACGACGGGAATTGTTACAGGCATACCAAACGTATCTTTCCCTGCATATCCATGATTTTGGGGAGATGCGGAGTTTGGCGATTTTGCAGGAAATAC
>JAYSXR010000290.1:0-3062 GCA_043717145.1 Chitinophagaceae bacterium
GGAATGGCACAAATAACAAAACAAATTGAACTGTCGGATTATCATCATCTTCATATCATTATAGGAATGGTGAAGGACAAAGAAATAGATGCTGTACTGAAACTATTACCTAAACATGCTACCTACTACTTTACCCGTGCACAGATACCGAGGGCACTGGACGCTGTCAGCTTACTTGAAAATGCTAAACGTTTAGGGTTGAATGGAAATGCTTTTGATAATGTAAATACAGCTTTGCTACATGCCATCAGCCATGCGCATGCAAAAGATATGATATTGGTTTGCGGAAGTGTTTTTTTGGTTGGAGAAGTAAGTCTTTAACATTATAGGGAAGATAACATCCATTGTTAATGTGTTCACTTCAACATTCGCTATTCCTGGTTCAATATTCGATGCTCAATCAATGTCTTACTAGGCTTAACTAAATTGAAGCCTTCCCAATTTTTCCAAAGCAAGATAAATGGCAGCCAGGTGCATAGATTGCATAAACTGTTTATCTTTTACCAGTTCCACAAATTCATCCAGGGTTACCTGTATCAGTTCAATATCTTCCTCTGCATCTAATTGCTGTTCCTGCACCCGTTCTCCGCCGGTTGCGAGGAACATATGCATCAGGTTGCTGTTGGTAGACGGGTTGGAAGAAGTATCGCCGAGGTATTCAAATTGCTCAAAGCGGTATCCGGTTTCTTCCAGTAACTCCCGGGCAATAGCTTCTTCAAAAGAAGCATCGGTTTTATCTACACAACCACCAGGTATTTCAAGGCCTGTTATCCCTAATGCATGACGGTATTGCCTTTCAAGGATTACATTTCCTTCTTTAGTAATAGCAACGGCTGCTACCCATTCAGGGAAATCATAAACATAATAAGGCGTAATGATGGTCCCGTCGGGTTTTTCGCAGGTATCAATGCGAATATTCATCCAGGTTTCACTGAATAATTTTCGGGAAGAGATTGTTTTCCATGTCATATCCCTTGCCATTACCAGCCCTTGCTTTCCCGGAGTGAAGTAATATGTGCCGTATGGTGTTTGCCATGCCAGGCATACAATCCCAATAAAAACCATAAACTCATTTGTCGCCCGTGTTCCGGATGTACCACTGTTCGCTCCCAGCTTGCATCAGAAATATCTTTAAGCGTAACATACCAGCGCTGGTGCAAAGCATGCAAAATGGTTAGTGATAAATTTATCGGAAGATCATTATCCGGCAGTAATGCCCACTCTTTTTCATCATAGGGTTTAATGGTAGGATTATTTTCTGTTAGTCCTAATTTAAACCTTGTGTAGGCATTCATGTGGCTGTCCGCAACATGGTGTACCAATTGCTGAACTGTCCAGCCGCCATCGCGGTAAGGCGTAAGCAATTGTGACGCATCTAAATTTAAAATGGAACGCTCCAGTTCTTCCGGTAAGAATGTTAGATCCAGCAACCATTTTTCTTTTTGTTCTTTTGAAAATGGTTGTGGCTCATATTTACCAATCGGATAACGCGGATCATAGGTCATACAAGGTTTTTAGAAGTTTATAAAAAAAGTAATTGTCAAATGTCTTGATTACCAGCACTATTGTAAGTAATGAATAGTGAGTTGTGAATGATTCATTTATGCATACACTCACTATTCGCAACGCACCATTCACGTTATTATGCTTCCCGCAGAGTATGCCCTGTGAGGTTAATAAACACATCTTCCAGGTTGGCCTGTTTCACTTCTTTAGGCCGTTCAAAACCCGTAGCTACCAGTTCATCAATTAATTTATCAGGCGAATTGAGGGCGATGATGTTACCGCTGTCAATGATTGCTACCCTGTCGCACAAAACTTCTGCTTCATCCATATAATGCGTTGTGATAATAACGGTGGTACCCTGGCTCCTGATTTCGCGGATAAGGTCCCACAAATTTCTTCTTGCCTGTGGATCAAGGCCGGTTGTGGGTTCATCTAAAAAAATAATTTTCGGTTGATTAATCAAGGTAGTGGCAATAGAAAAACGTTGTTTCTGCCCACCACTCATTTCCTTGTATTTGGCTTTGGCTTTATCGCGAAGATTTACTTTATCCAATAATACCATGGGATCAATTTCCTCGTTGTATAAGCCAGCAAATAAATTGATCAACTCTACCAGGCTAAGACTTGGATAATACCCTGAAGTCTGCAATTGCACACCAATAATTTTTTTGATTTCATTAGGTGATTTATCCAGATTCCATCCGTCTACCCATACTTCACCGCTTGTTTTTTCGCGAAGGGTTTCAATGATCTCCAGCGTAGTGGATTTGCCGGCACCATTAGGACCCAACAGGCCAAATATCTCACCCTCCAACACATCAAAACTGATACCTTTTACTGCATGGAAATCGCCATACTTTTTGTGTAGTTGCTTTACCTGAATAATTGTTTTGTGCATAGTTTACAGTTTATAGACCACCCCGACCTGGCTATTCGAAACCCCCAATCCCAAAGCGGCTTTGCTATTTTGTTGATTGAATAAAGTTACGGCCATTTGCAGGTTTCTTTGCCCCATAAATGTCAGGTACCCGCCGGCTAAGGTTGTTGCAAAACCACCACCCAGTAATGCCCAGCCAACACCCTGATCAGTATTAGAAGAAGATAGCCTACTGATACCAAAAATAGTAGCAATGGTACCGGCCACACCTAATATCTGTCCGGTAATTTTATTAGATTGATGTCGTTGATATAACTCCATCAACTCATAATTATGTGTCCGATAAAACAGTTGCTTAAATTGTGTACTACCTTTATAAACAGTGTCGTTAAATATGATAGTGTTAGGTTTTGGCGCTATTACATAATTCATTCCTTTCGGGTCAATCCGTTGTTGTGCATTGGATGTAATACCCAACAGGCAAAGGCTGATAAGCAATAAAAAAAAACTTTTCATTATTTGATTTTTGTTGCTGTAAATGTTTCAAATTCTTCCATCATTAACCTGCTGCCTATGAATAAAGCAGTACGCTGGTGCAGTTCGGTGGGCTGTATGTCCAGTATCCTTTGCTTACCATTTGTGGCCAATCCACCGGCTACTTCAACAATAAAGGCAAATG
>JAYSXR010000030.1:0-2098 GCA_043717145.1 Chitinophagaceae bacterium
ACCAGCACGGGTACCGTTGAATTTTTAATGGACGAAAAACAAAATTTTTATTTTTTAGAAATGAATACAAGGTTGCAGGTGGAACATCCTGTAACCGAAATGATCACTATGCTAGACCTGGTTGAAGAGCAGATAAAAATAGCCCGGGGTGAACCGCTGGGTTTTACGCAGGATGATCTTTCTATCAATGGCCATGCCCTTGAATTAAGGGTATATGCTGAAGACCCGTTAAACGATTTTTTGCCCTCTATAGGAACGCTCACAAAATATATAAAACCAACCGGCGATGGAATAAGGGTAGATGACGGTTATGAAGAAGGCATGACAATCCCGATTTATTACGACCCGATGATTGCTAAACTGGTTACCCATGGCAACAACAGAACAGAAGCCATTCAAAAAATGAAACAGGCTATAAAAGAATATACCATTGAAGGGGTATCAACCACCTTGTCATTTGGCAGTTTTGTTTTTGAGGAGGAAGCTTTTGTTACAGGTAATTTTGATACGCATTTTGTAAAGAATTTTTATACTCCTGAAAAGATAAAAGCAACACAACAATCCAATGCGGCCATTGCAGCTATGGTGGCATTAAAATACTGGATGGAGCAACAGGCAATCACTCAACCGGTGGAGAATAAATCAACCAGTTGGAAAAGAAGACTATCATAACTCCTTATGAATTGAAAACTGATAAACAATTTCTGATGAAATCTAACATTGACATTTTAAGGGAAAAGATTGCTGAAGGGAAACTGGGTGGTGGAGCAGAACGAAATGCTATACAACATAAAAAAGGAAAACTCACCGCAAGGGAACGCATTTCTTTATTAATGGACCCCGGATCTTTTGAAGAAATTGGTGCCCTTGTAGTACATCGTACCAAAGACTTTGGAATGGAAGAGCAACAGTTTTATGGTGATGGTGTCATCACTGGATATGGCACCGTTAATGGCCGTTTGCTGTATGTATTTGCACAGGACTTTACTGTTTTTGGCGGAGCCTTATCTGAAACCCATGCAGAAAAAATTTGTAAGATCATGGACCTGGCTATGAAGACCGGCGCTCCTATAATTGGATTAAATGATTCAGGCGGTGCAAGAATCCAGGAAGGGGTAAGATCATTAGGTGGTTATGCCGATATCTTTTACAGGAATGTGATGGCTTCCGGTGTTATTCCACAGATTTCTGCCATCATGGGGCCTTGTGCCGGTGGTGCTGTTTATTCGCCCGCCATTACTGATTTTACTTTGATGGTGGAGAACAGCAGTTATATGTTTGTTACAGGGCCTAATGTGGTAAAAACAGTTACCAATGAAGAAGTGAGTTCAGAAGAATTGGGCGGAGCGGCTACACATGCGACCAAATCGGGTGTTACACATTTAACCGCAGTAAATGATGTGGAGTGTATTGAAGCCGTAAAAAAATTATTGAGTTACATGCCACAGAACTGTGAAGATGTGGTTCCTAAAATTCCTTATACCCTTGTTAATGAAACAAGAGATTGCCTGGAGAAAATTATTCCGGAAAGCAGGAACCAACCTTACGATATCAGGGATGTAATTGCAGGTATTTGTGATGAAACTTCTTTTTTTGAAATACATAAAGATTATGCAGAAAATTTAGTGGTGGGTTTTGCAAGACTGGCGGGAAGAAGCATTGGTATTGTTGCCAATCAACCCATGCGCCTTGCCGGAGTGTTGGATATCGACAGTTCAAAAAAAGGTGCCCGCTTTACCCGCTTTTGTGATTGCTTTAATATTCCGTTGCTGGTGCTGGTAGACGTACCTGGATTTTTGCCCGGCACCGACCAGGAGTGGAACGGCATTATTACCAACGGTGCTAAATTATTGTATGCCTTAAGTGAAGCCACCGTGCCACGTGTTACTGTTATTACTCGAAAAGCTTACGGGGGTGCTTATGATGTAATGAACTCAAAACATATCGGGGCAGATATGAACTTTGCCTGGCCCACTGCAGAGATTGCTGTTATGGGAGCAAAAGGAGCATGCGAAATAATTTTTAAAAAAGAAATTGCCGAAGCCGCAGACCCAGCCAAAAAACTGTTGGAAAAAGAAGCAGAGTATGCAGCAAAATT
>JAYSXR010000291.1:0-9109 GCA_043717145.1 Chitinophagaceae bacterium
ACAGTTTCTTCGGGGATATTCGCATACCAAATCAACATGAATTGTGAAAACCAGAGGTAGGTCCAAAAAATAGAAAAAGCAAACATGAACTTACCCAGATCCTGCAGGTGTTCCTGGTTGGTTAATTCCAGGTAACCTTTGTTTTTTAAATAGATCACCCACAAGGCTATCAAGGAGATGCCAGATACAAACGTACTGGCAAAAGTGTACCAGCTATACATAGTAGAATACCAATGTGCATCTAGACTCATCATCCATAACCAGGGAGCGGTAGATCCTACCGTTAATGCAAACCAAACGATAAACATGGCAGCACGTACTGTACTTCTCCAGATAAAACTCTGGCCAGCCAAATGGTCCATCGGTGCCTCATCTGTTTCACGGCCTATCTGGCGCATCCTCCAGCCTAATAATGTCCAGAGGCCAAGGATCAGGGTCGTCCATATGATAAAGAACGTTGGGTTCAGGAACCCTGCTTTCCCTTTAAGGATCGGGTCAAGAGCCACTTTATCTTTATCGAGCCAGTGATAGATAAAATGTTTATCACTTACCACTACATAAATCAAAACAACGAATGTAATAGAGCCGAAAATAGGTACCATGGTTGAAATGGCTTCGGATACACGTCGAAATGATTGCTCCCATCCTCCCATGGCCAGGGTAATAATACATATAAAAAACATAGCGGCATTACACACCATAGTCCAGAAAATAGTATTGTACATGAGTGTTCCCCAGAAATGTGCCTGCTCCTGTTCATCGGCACTGAATCCTTTGGTCACTAATCCAATAATCAATGTAACCAACCCTACGCCGATCAAAGCCAGCGACCAGGTTTTCATCTTTCCGGGAATCTCAAATTGCTCTCTGATAGATGCCATCTTTACTCTTTTAAATCAGTTATTAGTAATCCTTCCCGCTGTTATACGGGTACGGTTAATTTATTTTTTAGTTGTTGCTGTTGTATCTGCTGCAGGTGCGGCGGCTTTTACTTTTATTTCCATTTGCCGATTTTTAATGTACCTGATCACCATCCAGCGCTGTTTACGGCTCAGTTGCGATGCATAAGAACCCATTTTGTTTTTACCATAGGTTACTGAGTAAAACATTTGCCCTTCAGGCATAACAGAAACTACCGGATCGGCCACCAGGTTTTTAGGTGCTACGGGGTAAGGACCTTTACCATCATTGTACAAAGGGCCATTACCATTTAATTTGGCTCCATGACAAATACCGCAATTGATCAGGTATAACCGTTCTGCTTCTTTTGCATCGGTAACCGATAAAGAATTTACGGGGCTTTTAACCTGTTTTGAAGCGAAGTAATGGCTGGTATCGGCTCCTTCATCTTTGGTAACATGAAAAGGCATTTCCTCTTCACGTGAAATGGTTCCCGCTACCGGCATATTATTGTAATGGATACCTTTTTCTGCCAGGTTACTGTGATCGGCGTAGGTTTCGTAAGCACGGCTGTATGCCATATCCGGCATATAAACAGTTCCGGGGGTACGTTTTACATCACTACAGCTTACGATTACTGCGGCGGCAGACAAAACAGTTATGATAGATAATTTATTCATCTTACTTCTATTCTAATATTAAGCAGCAACAATTTGCTTGTTCTCAAAAGGTAATTCGTCTTTATCGTAACGGCCTAACCACCATCCGGATTCTGCCACCTGTACATCTGTTTCAATGGCCCCATTGTTGGATAAGAATGATTTCAAATCCTCAACATTGGTTTTATCAGTACACTCTATCACCATTACAAAAAGGTCATCAGTAGCACGCGCATGAAAATGGTGCTTCTTTACAAAAGGTGCCATCTGGCAGAGGTAACAGAAAGTCAGTACCATACCTACAGCAGCAAACAAAACGGTCAGCTCAAATATTATTGGTACCCATGCCGGCAAAGCGAAATGGGGTTTACCACCAATATTCAGCGGCCAGTCTTTGGTAAAGATCCAGCTGATGCAACTTAATGCGGTGGCGGTACCTATTATACCATAAATAAAACCGGCAGTGTGCAAACTGGTTTCCCTTTCGCCCAATGCATGATCTAATCCATGCACCGCAAACGGTGTGCACACATCATGTATTTTATAACCGGCGTTACGAACTTTCTTCACCGCAGGAAATAAAACCGCTTCATCATCAAAGCACCCAACTACGAATTTCTTTTTTGCCATACTTTTTAGCTTTTAGCTGTTAGCTGTTAGCTGCGAGCTTTTTTGTTCATAAATCATGGTGCATGACCTATGGTAAAAATTGTACTATATCATCTATGCACTATTGGTCATAAACGATTGTCTAATGTGCGTGACCGTGAACAAATGCTTCCATCGGTTGCACTTCTATATGACCCACTTTCTCCTTATAATTTTCACCCGATGTTTTCAATACATATTTAATCTCTGCTATTGCAATAACCGGGAAGTATTTTGCAAACAGGAAGAAACAGGTAAAGAATAACCCGAAGGTTCCCATGTAAAAACCAACCTCCCAGATAGAAGGCCTGTAATATACAGACCAGCTTGATGGAAGATAATCGCGATACAAAGAAGTTACGATGATTACAAAACGTTCGAACCACATTCCAATGTTTACAATGATACTCATGAAGAAAGTAACAAAGAGGTTCCTGCGCATTTTACGGAACCAGAATATTTGCGGGCTTAATACGTTACAGGTCATCATACCCCAGTAACTCCAGCCATAAGGACTAAACAGGTTGGCACGGCTGTACCAGAAAGTATATCCTTCAAATTTGTTCTGGCTATACCAGCCCATAAACAATTCTGTCAGGTAGGCGATACCTACGATAGAACCCGTTAGTACAATTACTTTATTCATGGCCTCTATGTGGCCCATCGTAATATAATCTTCCATCTCAAATACCTTCCGCGTAATTACCAGAAGCGATTGCACCATGGCAAAACCCGAGAAGATAGCACCCGCAACAAAATAAGGGGGGAAAATGGTTGTATGCCATCCAGGAATAACTGAGGTGGCGAAGTCGAACGATACAATAGTGTGAACTGATAATACCAATGGTGTACTCAGTCCCGCCAGTACCAATGATAAACTTTCGTGACGCTGCCAGTGCTTGGTAGAACCTGACCAGCCAAAAGAAGCAATACCATATAAACGCTTACGCAATTTGGTAAAAGCGCGGTCACGTACCGTTGCCAGATCAGGAAGCAACCCACTATACCAGAATAAAAGGGATACAGTAAAATAAGTTGATATCGCAAATACATCCCATAACAATGGTGAGTTAAAGTTCACCCATAAAGGACCACGGGTGTTTGGATAAGGTAATACAAAAAATGCCAGCCAAACACGGCCCATATGCCAGATAGGAAACTGGCCCGCACACATTACCGCAAAAATTGTCATCGCTTCAGCTGCCCTGTTAACACCTGTTCTCCATCCCTGGCGGAACAATAAAAGAACAGCCGAAATAAGGGTTCCGGCATGACCGATACCTACCCACCACACAAAGTTGGTAATATCCCAACCCCAACCAACGGTCTTATTCAAGTTCCACTGGCCAATACCGTAGGTTACATCCCTGTATACACTGTAAACCCCAAACATTAGTAAGGATACAGAAATGAAAAAACCGATATACCATAACCGGGAAGGCTTCGCTTCAATAGGGCGAACAATGTCTTCTGTTACCTGGTGATAGTTTTTATCGCCAATCACCAATGGTTCCCTAAGCTGTGATTCGTACTTTAAATGCATCTGTTCTTGTTTATTGGTCCATGGCCCATGGTTAATGGCCCATAGTATTTTTTATTGAATCAACTTTTGTTCTTTACTCAACTTTTCTTTCGTCGCACACTTGTGCTTCTTGTCCACTATTCCGCTCGTGAGTGGTGAGTAGTTAGTTTAACTCACGATTCACTACTCACACTACGCATGCGCCCCTTCTTTTTTCTCAACGCCTTTTTTGCCCGCTTCATTTTCTTCCTCCATATTCCGCACTTTCGCCATATAGGTTACATTGGGCAATACGTGCAGTTGCTCCAAGACATAAAACTGGCGGTTCGGATTTTCCATCCTTGTTTTGGTGATGGAACTTGTTTTATCATTTGCATTACCAAAGTTGATGGCATTGGTGGGGCAAGCCTGCTGGCATGCCACTTTAATATCGCTGTCTACCATTGGCCTGCTTTCTTTCTTCGCTTTTAATTTGCTCTCCTGTAAACGCTGAACGCAGAAAGAACATTTTTCGATCACACCACGTGAACGCACCGTAACATCGGGGTTCAGTACCATCCTCGTTAGGTCGTCATTCATATTCAATACTACATCATTTACAATACCTTCCTGGTTATTAGGGAAGCTATCGGCACCGCTATAATCGGCCCAGTTAAAACGTCGTACTTTATACGGACAGTTGTTGGCACAATACCTTGTACCGATACAACGGTTATACGTCATCTGGTTCAAACCTTCACTGCTATGATTGGTAGCGGCAACCGGACAAACATTTTCGCAAGGCGCATTATCGCAATGCTGGCACATCAATGGCTGGAAAACTACCTTCGGGTTATCCATATCGCCGCTAAAATAACGGTCAATACGTAACCAATGCATTTCATGTCCGCGAAGCACTTCGGGCTTACCTACAACAGATACATTATTTTCAGCATTACAAGCCACTACGCAGGCACCACAACCGGTACAGGTGTTTAAGTCAACACTCATACCCCATTTGATACCGGGCCTGTCATAAACAGGATAGATAGTTCCCTGTCCTTCAAATTTTTCCAGTCCGCCCCAGGGTTTCAATTCTTTTTCACGTTCGTCGCGGATTTCGGTAGGATTTTCTTTATATGCCGCGAGGGTTAATTCTTTCATCACCTCGGTACGGTTACCTTGCGCGGTATCATAACGGCTATGAGTTTGAGTTAATGCCACCGGATATTTATCACCGGTAGAAGTAATCTCAACATTACTATTTACAAAACTTACAGAAGAACCATTTAGGCTGGCTAAAGGAAACGCGTTCTTACCTGCGCCAAAGGCGGCTTTACCCATTTTTTCGCTGCGGCCATATCCTACTGCAATAGCAATCGTATCCGGGTGTGTACCCGGAATAATTAAAGCAGGTAGTTCGATGGTTTTACCTTTAACGGTAACTTTTACCACTTTCTTAGGTGGGTTCACTTCATATGCATCAGCCTCTCCGCCGTTATTCAGGTCAATATCCAATAAGGTTCTCGCCAGGGCCGGAGAAATAATTACATAGTTATCCCATGTAGCACGGGTAACCGGATCGGGTAATTCCTGCAACCATGGGTTAGCAGCACCCTGGCCAGCACCGATACCTATTTTTTCATATAAAACCAATTCTATCTTACCACCTTTTTTACCTGCACTTAATGCAGAAATCGCTGCTGCTACTGCACCACCGTTAAAAGAGGCACCAGTGGCTGTTGCTGCAGTGGCCGGGTTAATCACACCATCCTGCAACGCTTTATCCCAGCCGGTTTCACCACCTACTTTGGCACTCCAGTATGTTTTTAGGAAAGCTAAATAATCAGCCGTATTACCTGACCATCTTAACAGGCTATCCTGCCATTGGCGTGTTTTAAATAATGGGTAGATAGTAGGTTGTATAAAAGATATATGCCCTTCTTTTGCTTCCGCATCGCCCCAGCTTTCTAAGAAATGATGATCGGGCAGTACAAATTTGCAAAGTTCGGTCGTTTCATCAGCCTTGCTGTTAAAAGAAACCGTTGTTTTTACTTTTTTCAATCCTGCTTTTACTTTTTCTGTATCAAACCAGGTATAGACAGGGTTGGCGCTATAGATCAATAAAGAACCTACAGAACCGGCATTCATATCATCCAACAGTTTGGCGAAATCTGCATCAACACCCTGGCGGTAATTTACCGGGGTTGTCCAATCAATGGTTTTTCCACCTGCACCAATAGCTTCATTAATGGCATTTACGGCTATCTGTACATTTACATCATTGCTTCCGCTTACGACCAGTGCGGCACCTTTATTTTCAGTAAGGGATTTCGCAGCTTTTTCAATGCCGGATTTTAGTTTTGCATCGGCTATGCCTGTGGCACCCTGTCCGTTAACCGCACTTAATAAAGCGGCAACCACCGCACCTGTTTCAGATGGACGGTGTAAATATTTTTCATCAGCATTAGAACCTGTCAGACTGGCCACACTTTCAAAATGAATGTGTTTGCTCATTTCAGGATGCTTCTCATCTAATTTTTTACCAACAGCATATTGTCTGGCAAATTCCACCGGGCTCAACCAGGTACCGAGGAAGTCGGCACCTATGCTTACAATAGCTTTTGCATTTTCAAAATGATAGGAGGGGATAGCCCTCTTTCCGTAAGTAGCTTCATTGGCTAATAACAAGCCACTGTAAGAAACCGCATCGTAGGTTACGTGGCGGCTACCGGGATATTTGGCGATAAACTGACTGATCACTTCTTTAGTAGAAGGTGAAGTAACAGAACTTGTAAGAATTACGACAGGCCCAGATATAGATGCGGCCACTGCTTTATCAATTGCCTCAAAGGTTACTTCTTTCCCATCTATTGTAGGGAAACGTAAACGTGCAGTATCATATAAATCCAATACAGAAGCCTGCACCCGTGCAGAAGTTCCCCCCTGTGTGATAGGGCTAAGGTCATTGCCTTCTAATTTAATGGGGCGGCCATCCCGCACTTTTGCTAAAACGCTTATCACATCACCATCCTGCACATAAGTAGTTGCGTAATACTTAGAGATACCGGGAACAATATCTTCGGGTTTATTGGCAAAGGGAATAGCCCTCTTTATGGGCATTTCACAGCTAGCTGCGACGGCTGCAGCGGCAGTACTAAAACCCAAATATTTTAAAAAATCCCTGCGTGGCGCTTTCGTCGCTAGAAAGCTGCTGCTTTCATCGGCGACAAAAGGAAGTTCCTCTTTGAATTCGTCTTTTACATCTTTATTGTAAGCTTCAGACTGATTCAGCTCTCCAAAACTTTGCCAGTGCTTTTTTTGCTCCATCTTCTTAATTTGAGAATTTGAGAATTTGAGAATTTGAAAATGTAGTTAGCTTATTTCAATTCTCTATTCTAATCTATAATTTTTATAACTAATTTGACAAATTTGACAAATTTGAA
Organism: Chitinophagaceae bacterium; assembly: GCA_043717145.1. Taxonomy (GTDB): domain Bacteria; phylum Bacteroidota; class Bacteroidia; order Chitinophagales; family Chitinophagaceae; genus Sediminibacterium. Next base: position 7,155 of record JAYSXR010000291.1, read on the forward strand.
GAATGTTCATTTTCAAATGTTCAAATTATTAATAATGGCATTTCTGACATTCCGTGCCACCGATCTTCTCAACTGTAATCCCTTTGGTACTATCGATTTTACCGCTTTTCAGATCCTGGTGATATTTTTCGTAGATGCTGTAAAATCCATTGTCTTTAAACTGCACTTTTGTTTCGCGGTGACAGTTGATACACCAGCCCATGCTTAAGTCGGTAAACTGTTTTACTTCATCCATTTTCTGGATTTCGCCATGACAGGTTTGGCATTGCACCTGGCCGGCTTTTACGTGTTGTGCGTGGTTAAAATAAACATGATCGGGCAGGTTATGGATACGGGCCCACTCTATTGGTTTGGCTTTAGATGCATCCCACGGTTTGCCATCTTCATAACCGGCATATTTGTATAATTCTTTAATCTGTTCGGTACCGTTTACTTCTGCACCATCTTCTGTGTATAGTTTCGGACCTTTATATTCATTAATTGCCTGGTGGCAGTTCATACAAATATTAACAGAAGGAATGGTAGCCTGTTTGCCCTGATAAACCCCAATATGGCAATACTGGCAATTGATCTGGTTAATACCGGCATGTACTTTATGTGAATAGAAAATAGGTTGTACAGGCTGATAATTTTTACTGCGGCCAAGTCCCATAGCACCTTTCGAAGTAAGGTAACCACCTGCTACAAACAATATCACCGTAAGCATGGCGATGTAACTTTTGTTTTTCCAGAAAGGAACAGGTTCTATGGAGGCATGGCCCTCGCGATCGTCGGCCAGCTTTTTCAGATTGGCATTTACCTGTAATAAGGTAAGCGATACTACAGCGAGAATCAAGGTAAGAACACCAAATAATAAAGTGTTATCGCCTTCTGCACTTTGAGCATCACCCGGGTTTGCGGCACCGGCAGCTTCTGTACCCGGGGCCGGAACTGTTTTCACATAATCAAGGATGGCATCAATGTCTTTATCAGCTAATGCAGAGAAAGCAGTCATTAAAGTAGGACTGTATTCTTTAATCAGATTGGCTGCATAGGCATCTGTTTTGGCAAAACCAGCCGGGTTTTTAACCCAGGCATGCAGTTTTTTCCTGTCAGGCCAACGGTCTTCAACCCCAGCCAGCGCGGGACCGGTTACTTTTTTGTTTACTGCATGACAAGACGCACAATTGGTTTGAAACAAGGTTTTACCATCTTGTGCATTTGCTGAAGTACCTAGAGAAAAACTCAGGAAAAGAATCGTTCCCGTAACACTGGTTTTGGCTAAACGTCTAAAAGATATCATATTCACAAACTGTGGTTCTTGGTGTGGAAAAATATCCGCGAACGGATGCAAAAATATGACAGGAAGCTGACAAAAACTAAACCTTGAAAAAATTTTTTTCGTCCCGTCCCTACTGCGTTTCAGCGGATTACAGTCTTATTGATTCAAATCGTGTCATGCTTTTACAAAAGAAATTGAATAATCAGGCTTATTTCTGCACGCATAAAAAATAACTCAATTATTTATCCCATTTTTGAAGCATGTTTAAGCGTTTGCAGAAGAAATGGGGCGTAAGCACCTATCAATTCTGGATCATATTTATCGTATTTGGCCTTACCGGCACCACAACTGCCATCCTAACCCGTTATATTACGGCTTGGCTGGGTATGAATGCCGGTACTTATTGGGTATGGAAAGTAGTATTACGGATGGGGATGCTGTTATTCGGGTACCAGCTTATCCTGCTTGGTTTCGGGGCTTTTTTGGGACAATGGCCATTTTTCTGGAAATACGAGAAAAAACTGCTTAAAAAGTTAGGTGTTTTGAGTCCGGATCGGGGAGTCGAGGAGGAAGTTAAAAGCAAACAATCAAAAATAAACTCAGTGATAATCAAACCCAAAACTAAGAAAATAGCCATTTTCGCTTCCGGTGCAGGTTCGAACGCTGAAAAAATCATAGCCCATTTAAAAAATCA
>JAYSXR010000292.1:0-9100 GCA_043717145.1 Chitinophagaceae bacterium
ATATCTCTGCGGGTTTCTGCCAGCAAGTTTTTCATGATCTCTAACGACCTGGCAGAATCGACCATGGATTTTGCTGTTCCTTTTTTTACCGCTACTACCTGCTTATCATATTGCACATCTAATTTCTCATAAGTATTGATACCATTTTGCAACCAGGCTTTCTGGTAAAAAGTATAGAGCCGTTTGAATTTTTTGTCAAGATCATCCGCATTACCCAATACCACGATATGGTCGCCAATTACGGGAACCAATTCAAAATTGGATAGTGGGGTGATGGCTACCTGAGATACCTGTGCCATCCAAAATGAATCTGCCAGTATGTACTGGCCGAGTTTTACAATATTATTCAGCAACGCGCTATCGGGTTTGGCAAGATTTTTTTTGTCTGAAGGGAACCCGGTAAATGTGGGCACCCTTGCAGAGAGTTTATCACTTAAGGGCAATCGTAACGAGCCACTATCCAGATAGAATGAACTTCCTTCTAACGTAAATACCCTTGCCACCGGCTGCCGTTCTTCAATTTTCACCTGGAGTACCTGGTTATTATCAAAGAACATTTCTGCATTCCTTACCCATGGGTTTCTTTCTACCACAGTTTCCATCGCCCTTACATTAAGTACCGACAATTGTTTCCCTGTTACCGGGCCAGCGGCATTTAAGATATCCAATACCTCTTTTTCATCGATGAACAGGTGCTTATCCACGCCAGTAATTTCAATTTTCACATCGGCACATTGTTTTTGATCCTTTTTTTGCATCGCAGCACCCAGCAATACGATCATTCCGACCCCTGCCAGTAGCCAAAATACCCAAACCAATATTTTTTTCCAGTTATACTTCCCCATTTTCATTTATTCAGCAACAACTCTTTTACCGGTTGAACCAATGCATCAATATCACCGGCACCCGCCATAACAATTAATTTGGGCTGATTGTGGGCAACCCATTGTTTCATTTCATCCTTACTCAATACCTGCTTTTTCACAATAGACATTTTGTTAAGTAATAATTCGCTCGTCACCCCTTCCATGGGTAATTCCCGTGCTGGGTAGATGGGAAGGAGTATTACTTCATCGGCCATATCTAAACTTTGGGCAAATTGATCTGCCAGATCTTTGGTGCGGCTGAAAAGATGTGGTTGAAATACCAGGACAATCTTTTCTTTACCAAAAATGCTTTTCACCCCGCTTAATAACGCCCTTAACTCTTCTGGATGGTGGGCATAATCATCAATTAAAACATGGGTTTCGTTTTTAAGGGCATATTCAAACCTTCTCCGAACGCCTTTAAAATCTGCAACCGCTGCTTTTATTTTATCATCATCAATATTCAGGTACTTGGCAACTGTTATTGCAGCAATACAGTTTTCGATATTATGTAAACCACCCATGTGCAGCACCACCTTACTGATTGTCCAGTCTTTACTTACCACATCAAACCAGTAACTGCCCTCTTTCACTTTTATATCCGCTGCATGTACATCCGCATGCGCATTTTCATAACTGTACGTATAGTGATGCGCCGCTGTCAACTCATTGCTTCGGCCCATACCGTGCTTGGTTACCAGGCATCCTCCCGGTTTTACTTTCTCTGAGAACTGTATGAAGGCATTCACCACTTCTTCAGGAGTGCCATATATATCCAGGTGATCGGGATCCATTGCTGTTATAACGGCTACATCTGGAACGAGTTTTAAAAAACTCCTGTCATATTCATCCGCTTCTACTACCACCACGTTTCGCTTGCTGCTCCAGAAATTGGTGTTATAGTTGGCAGCAATGCCACCGAGGAAAGCATTACACCCATAACCCGAGTGCCGCAATAAATGTGCGGTCATAGACGTAACGGTTGTTTTACCATGAGTACCACCTACACAAATATTAAAAGAGCTTTCTGTGATCCATTGTAATACATCACTGCGCTTAACCACCGTATACTTGTGTTCGCGGTAATAAACCAGCTCTGCATGTTGTGCAGGAATTGCCGGGGTGTATACTACTGCGTCGGTATCTTTTGGAATAAGGTCAACCCTTTCTTCATAATGGATAACAATACCGGAAGCTTCCAATTCGCGCGTAAGGGGCGTAGAAGTTTTGTCGTAGCCGCTAACATCAACGTTTTTGGATTTAAAATACCTGGCCAGGGCACTCATGCCAATACCACCGATACCGATGAAATATATTTTCTGTATGTCATTTAATTTACTCACCGGCAATATTTCAGAATTTCTTTTGCAATAATTTCATCCGCATTGCCAATGGCCAATGCTTTCATATTATCTGCCATTTTTTGCTGCAGCAACTCATTTTTCGACAGGTCGATCACAGTGGTTATTAATTTTTCTTTCACTTCATCATCCTTTACCATTAATGCAGCATCCTTTCTCACCAAACGCATAGCATTGGAGGTTTGATGATCTTCTGAAGCAAAGGGGTACGGTACAAATACCGTTGGCTTTCCTGCTACACATAATTCTGTTACACTCATGGCCCCCGCACGGCTAATTACAATATCTGCCGCTGCATATGCCATATCCATTTCTTGTATGAACTCATTTACCCAAATATTTTCTCTGCCGGCAACGATTTCTTTATAGGATGCCGCATTGGTTTTACCTGTTTGCCAGATCAGTTGCAGGCTATTTTTTTCAAACACATCAATATGTAACGCGATGGCCTCATTGATGCTTACCGAACCCAGGCTACCGCCGACTGCGAGAACTGTTTTTTTTGACCGGTCTAACCCAAAAAAAACATGTCCCTCATGCCTGCTCAGTTTTGATCGGGCAATCATTTGCCTCACCGGGTTACCGGTAATCATCAATTTTCCTTTTGGAAAAAATTTTTCCATCCCATCTGTTGCTACAAATATTTTAACAGCTTTCTTTCCCAACAGGATATTACTCTTACCTGCGAGCGAGTTACTTTCATGTATGAATGTGGCAATCCCTTTTGTTTGTGCATACCGCAATACCGGAAAAGAAGAATAACCACCTACACCCACTACCGCATCAGGTTTAAAAAAATGCAAGATTTTCCTTACCTGCAAAAAACTTTTGATCAACTTATAGGGCAGCGTTATGTTTTTAGAAAGTGAATGCCTGTTAAGCCCGGAAATATCTAACCCCTCAATTTCGTATCCTGCCTTTGGCACTTTTTCCATTTCCATTTTACCTTTCGCCCCCACAAATAAAATTTCTATACCCGGATGCTCCAGCCTTAATGCATTGGCGATGGCAATAGCGGGGAAAATATGTCCACCTGTTCCACCACCTGCGATAATTACACGCCGCCGCTGCTCCTTAAAGGGGGAGTTAGTCCTCACTGCGTTTTGGGTATTCTCTTCAGTCATTTAATTTTGTACAGTGGTTTTAACAACACTTCCTTCCGCGGTCTGTGGGATAAGTTCTGCTTTCCCTTCCATCTGCTCAACATTTCTGGCAACGCTTAAAACAATACCAATGGCGCCACAGGTAAATAGGAACGAACTTCCGCCCATGCTTACCAAAGGCAGCGTAACACCTGTTACAGGAACGAGATTTACATTTACGGCCATATTAGCAATGGCTTGTATTACCAGCGTAAAACTCAATCCTAAAGCAAGGAATGCCCCGAATGCATACGGACAACGCCTGAAAATTCTTATACAACGATAAAGAAAGACGAGATAAATAAATATCATGAACGCCCCACCCAATAATCCATACTCTTCTATAATGATAGAATAAATAAAATCATTGTATGCCTGCGGCAGGAAATTCCTTTGCCGGCTATTTCCCGGCCCCAAGCCTACCAAAACACTTCCATTGGCAATTGCAATTTTTGCCTGCTGCACCTGGTAGGGCGTTTCATTATCCCTGGCATACATAAAATCCTGCACACGTTTAACCCATGTACCAAACCTTCCGAATGATTTTACTTTCTCTGCCATCACAGGTTTCTTAAGATCATCTTTGTGTTTTCCATCGTATGTTAACATGGATACGGCAATAATAATGGCCACGGGTATCAATGCCACACCAATGGTTAAGAAAATATGTTTCAGGCTCACTCGCCCGATAAACATCAACAACAGCGCTGTAGCACCTGTCAGCAATGCATTGGAAAGATTAGCCGGCATAATCAAGGCACAAATAATCAGCACCGGCGTAACAACCGGCAAAAATCCTTTTTTAAAATCCTTGATCACCTCCTGCTTCTTACTCAACAACCGGGATATATACATGAACAAAGCCAGTTTTGCAAAGTCGCTGGTTTGCACTGTCATATTGATAATCGGCAGTTTGATCCACCTGCTACCATCATTGATCTTTGCACCAAAAAATAAGGTATATAACAACAGAGGAATAGATACTAAAAATAAAATAGTAGCCACTTTTGAAAAGATGGTATAGTTGATCCGGTGTAAGAAATATATTAATACTAATCCTACCAAAGAAAAAGATACCTGCTTAAATAGATACACACTTGTATTGCCTTTATACATCTTATAGGCCAAAGAGCCGGTAGCACTATACACAACCAGGATAGATATCAACGATAACAACACTACGATACCCCAGATATATTTATCCCCTCTCGTTCTTTCAACAAGCTGGCCACGCATTCCACCAATAGTGGGCATTTGCGCAAACAGTGTATCTTTTATCTCACCCATATTAAGTTTGAATTATGGATTATTAATTACGGGTTTAGTTATCCGTAATTCGTAATTAATACCCCTAGTTACAATTCTTTTACCGCTTCTTTAAACTGTGTACCCCTGTCTTCATAATTTTTGAAAAGATCAAAACTGGCACAGGCCGGACTTAATATAACCACATCACCTTTGGTTGCCAGTTTGAAGGATGCATTTACTGCTTTCTTAGCAGAATCTGTTTCCACAATTACCGGCACAATATCTTTGAAAGCCTCTATGATTTTTTTATTGTCGATACCCATACAAACGATTGCTTTTACTTTCTCTTTTATAAGGTCCGCAATCAGTCCATAATCATTACCCTTATCGGTACCACCCAATACCAATACAGTAGGCTTGTTCATACTCTCCAGTGCAAACCAGGTGCTGTTTACATTGGTAGCCTTGCTGTCGTTGATGAACTCAACACCACGCACCATCGCAACAAATTCCATCCTATGCTCGAGGCTGCGGAAATCATTTACTGCCTCGCGGATTTTCTCTTTGCGGATGCCGAGTGTAGCGGCTGCGATTCCTGCTGCCATAGTGTTGTAGTTGTTGTGTTTACCTTTAAGAGCAAAGTCATAAATACTCATGCTTACTCTTTCTTCCTGGATTCTCAGCATCATCTGGTCGCCCTTGATGTAGCCGCCTTTTTTTACTTCGTGTTTCATAGAGAATGGTAATGGGTTAGTATGAATGGTTAGTAATGGGATTTTTTGCATGATCACTTCATCATCTTCACAGTAGATAAAATGATCCTGTTCTGTCTGGTTTTCGATGATCCTGAACTTACTGTTGATATAATTCTCAAATCGGTACGCATACCTGTCAAGATGATCCTCAGTAATATTGAGTAACACAGCTATCTCTGCACGAAACGTTTTAATATCATCTAACTGGAAAGAACTGATCTCTGCCACATACAACGGTTTGGGATCCAATGCCACCTGTTTGGCAAATGAAATACCTATATTGCCTACCATGGCAGACTCCATTCCGGCGTTTTGACAAATATGATAGAGCAATGCGGTAGTGGTACTCTTACCGTTACTTCCGGTGATGGCCACTATTTTACTATCACCCTTAAAACGATAAGCCAGTTCTATCTCACTGATTACCGGTATACCTTTTGTCCTGATCTGTTTTATCATTTCATTCTTTTCAGGTATTCCCGGACTTTTCACCACTTCATCCGCATTTAATATCTTCTCAGCCGTATGTTGGCCTTCTTCGAAATCAATTCCGTTATCAAAGAGCGCTTGTTTATAAGTTGGTTTGATGGAACCACCATCACTCACGAATACCTCGTACCCTTCTTTCTTACCCAGTATGGCCGCACCCACACCACTTTCCCCGCCGCCTAATATGACCAGTCTGTGACTCATTTCTCTTATCGTATTTTCAGCGTAACAATTGACAATACCACGCAAATGATGGTAATGATCCAAAACCTGATCGCTATTTTATTTTCATGAAATCCTTTTTTCTGGTAGTGATGGTGTAACGGGCTCATGAGGAATACCCGCTTGCCCACCCCTGATTTTTTCTTTGTGTATTTAAAATAAGATACCTGTATAATCACACTCAGGCTCTCGATCAAAAACACACCACAAAAAATAGGGATCAATAACTCTTTACGAACAATAAATGCTAATGAAGCGATGATCCCCCCCAAAGCAAGGCTTCCGGTATCGCCCATGAAAACCTGTGCGGGGTATGCATTGTACCATAAAAATCCAATACAGGCCCCAACAAATGCACCAACAAAAATCGAAAGCTCTCCAAGGTTAGGTATATACATCACATCAAAATAATCGGCAAATATGTAGTTACCACTTACATATACAAATACGCCGATACCCGCCCCAATGATTGCACTTACCCCCGCCGCCAAACCATCTAGGCCATCTGTTAAGTTGGCACCGTTGGATACGGCTGTTATAATAAACATGACTACCAGAATATAAACGATCCAGGTATATTTTTCAGCACCCGGGCTTATCCAACTTATCAGCCTGCTGTAATTGAACTGGTGATTTTTAACAAAAGGGATAGTGGTAATAGGCGTTTTTACTTTTACAAATTTTTTCTCAATACCATTTAATTTTCTGACAATGATGTCTGAATCTTTTGCAAGCCTTTCACCTTTCTGTAATTGTTCATGCGGACTGGTAATTACTTCCCGCTCAACTGTTACTGCATTGCTGAAATAGAGGGTGATACCGATAATAAAACTCAAACCTATCTGCCCGATAATTTTTGAAACACCGGCCAGTCCATCACTATCCTTCTTTTTGTATGCTTCGCCTTTTTGCTGTGCCGCTTTTCTTGCCCTAATTTTAAACAGGTCATCCAGAAAACCAATTACACCCAGCCAAACAGTGCAGAGAACCATTAAACGGATATATACTTTATCAAGATTGGCAAATAATAAAGTAGGAATTAAAATGCTAAGCAGTATGATGATACCACCCATGGTTGGTGTTCCTTTTTTTTGTGTCTGCCCTTCTAAACCCAGATCCCTTACACTCTCACCTATCTGCTTTTTCTTCAGGAATTCAATAATACTTTTGCCATAAACCGTTGCTATCACCAACGACAATATTATTGACATGGCAATCCGGAAAGTGAGGAATTGAAATAATCCCGCACCCGGTACATGGAACTCTTTGTTCAGCCAGTTGAATAAATAGTATAACATACTTTAGTTGTTAGATGCTGGATATTGGATGCTAGGTGCTAGATGCTGCTACCGAATATTACATACTTACCCAGCACCCGATATCCAGCATCCGCTACCTACTTTCCCAATAATTCAAACATTTCGCTCAAAACTTCCTTATCATCAAATGCGTACTTCACGCCTTTAATATCCTGGTATTTTTCATGTCCTTTTCCCGCCACCAGTATGATATCTTCCCGGTTGGCAAAACCTACTGCTGCTTTAATGGCTTCTTTCCTGTCAACAATAGAGATGTATTTCCTTTTTGCCGCGCTGTTTAACCCCTGTTCCATATCATGTAATATGGCTGATGGATCTTCTGAGCGCGGGTTATCACTGGTTAATATTACCCTGTCACTCAAATCACAGGCCGTCTGTGCCATGATGGGCCGTTTGGTTTTATCCCTGTCACCACCGCAACCCACTACAGTGATTATCTGCTCATGTCCTTTACGGAGTTTCTTTATCGTCATCAATACATTTTCCAATGCATCGGGCGTATGCGCATAATCTACTATGCCTATTACCAATCCTCGGCTTATACTGTAATCAAACCTTCCTTCTGCGCCGCTCAATAAACTCAAAGCTGTAAGTGCAGTTTCACATTCTTCACCCAGGCAAATTGCCGCACCATATACAGCCAGCAGGTTATAGGCATTAAACTCACCAATCAACCGAAAGTGCACTTCTTTACCATTTACCAACATCACCAATCCTGTAAGAGCATTCTCCAGTATTTTACCTTTGAATGCAGCTGTTGTCTTCAGGCTATACAAATATTTTTTGGCATGTGTATTCTGCAGCATTACCTCACCCCGCTTATCATCTGCATTTGAAATAGCAAAAGCAGAAGAAGGCAACTCATCAAAAAATCGTTTCTTAACTCGTATATATTCTTCAAATGTTTTATGATAATCCAGGTGATCATGGGTGATATTACTGAAGAGCCCCCCAGTAAAATGCAACCCAGTAATCCGGTGCTGGTGTATGGCATGACTGCTGCATTCCATAAATACATGCGAACAGCCTTCCCCATTCATTTGGCTCAGTAAAGCATTAAGACTTACTGCATCAGGTGTCGTATGGGTAGCTGGTATAATTTTATCCGCTATCTGGTTCTGAACAGTACTTATCAGGCCACACTTATACCCCAGTTGTGTAAATAATTTAAACAGTACAGTAGCAATCGTAGTCTTTCCATTGGTTCCTGTTACGCCTACCAGTTTTATTTTTTTAGATGGCTCCCCATAAAAATTATTCGCCATATAGGCCACTGCTTCCTGTGCATTATTAACCTGCAAGTAGGTAACAGTATCCAATAAAGATGCAGGCACTTCTTCACACACAATGGCAATGGCTCCATCTGAAACAGCTTTTTCAATAAAATGGTGACCATCAGTTTTTGCCCCGCGAATGGCTACAAAAACACAGCCTGGACTTACCTCACGCGAGTCTATCGCTATGGCTGCCACATCTATATCAGTACTTCCATGTACTTGTTTAAGATGTACTTTGTATAATATGTCTTGCAGTTTCACCATCTTCTACCCGGTCGGGACGCTGTAGCGACCTGACCGTTATTATTTTATTTGATTGATAAAAAACTAATTCAATTCAATACTTACCAATTGTCCCCTCGCAACTGCCTGTCCTGCAGTAATGGACTGTGCCGCTACTTTTCCTTTACCTTTTATATTC
>JAYSXR010000293.1:0-9075 GCA_043717145.1 Chitinophagaceae bacterium
GCATTTCCTACAATTACATCATCCACCCTTTTGGCATCAAGTTGTGGAACGGAAGCCATTAAACCTTTGATCACTTCTACTGCCAGGTCGTCGGGACGAAAAAAACGGAACCCCCCTTTTTTACTTTTACCCACTGCTGAACGGTAACCGGCAACGATATATGCTTCCTGCATGACAAACTGTTTTAGCCTATCAAATGTAGGAAAAAATCGAATAAAAGGTTGCATAAACAACCTTTTATCGATTTTGGGGGGCTTTTCATTTCCTGATCTTCTCATTCCGAAATACAAAAATCGAGGTAATCTGCCCCTATCTTCGCCAAATGATTTACCCCTTGATCCGTGAACTGCTTTTCTGCTTTCCACCGGAAGAGGTTCATTATTTTTCGATGAACCTGCTTAAGAATGCCTGCAGCATTCCACCTCTTAGGTCTATCATTAAAAAAAGTTTTGAGTTTCCGGGTACAGCATTACAGAAAACGGTATTCGGTCTGCCTTTTAGCAATCCTGTGGGACTTGGTGCCGGTTTTGATAAAAATGCCTTGTATTTACATGAACTTGAAACTTTGGGTTTTGGCTTTGTAGAAATAGGCACTGTTACCCCAAAATCACAGCCGGGCAATAATAAACCCCGGTTATTCCGCCTTCCGGCAGACAATGCACTTATTAACCGGATGGGGTTCAATAATGATGGTGTAACAGTCATCCGAAAAAGACTTAACAACTGGAATAATTCAAAATTCAAAATTCAAAATTCAAAATTAATTGTAGGTGGCAACATCGGCAAGAACAAACTCACCCCTAATGAAGAGGCCTGGAAAGATTTCCGGATTTGTTTTGATGAGCTTTTTGAATGTGTAGATTATTTTGTCGTGAATGTGAGTTCTCCAAATACACCGGGATTACGGGAACTGCAGGAAAAAGAATCGCTGAAAAAAATACTTTCAGAACTTCAGCAGCAAAACCAGGCAAGATCAACACCCAAACCTTTGTTATTGAAAATTGCCCCCGACCTTACGCAGGAGCAGTTAGATGATATTGTAGATCTATCTTTTGAGGTAAAACTAAGCGGCCTGGTAGCAACCAACACAACCATCAATCGCGAACAACTCCAAACCCCAAACGCCAAATGCCAAGCAATCGGCGCTGGAGGATTAAGCGGCAGGCCGGTTCGTGAAAGATCAACCGAAGTTGTATCTTATCTTTCGCAACAAACTGGCGGAAAGATTCCTGTCATTGCCAGTGGCGGAATTTTTACCGGTGTTGACGCGGAAGAGAAAATGAAGGCAGGTGCTTCATTGATTCAGGTATGGACAGGTTTTATTTATGAAGGACCTTCGATTGTAAAAAATATTTGTAACCACCTGGCAAAAGCATAACCCGCTGTAACATGTATCAGTAAACTTTGTATATGGAATCATTATTTACGTCTGAAAACCTGGTTAGTTTTTTTGTATTGGTTGTTTTAGAAATTGTGCTGGGCATAGACAACGTGATATTTGTAAGCATTATCATGAACCGGCTTCCCAAACTGCAGCAACCCAAGGCAAGGCTTACCTGGATGGTAACAGGTATGATTTCACGCACAATATTATTATTCGGGCTTAGCTGGTTACTAGCACAAAAAGGTAAAACCTTATTCAGCGTTTTTGGAAAAGATCTTGACCTGGCAAGCCTGGTAATGCTGGCCGGCGGCCTGTTCCTCATTTATAAAACGGTAAAAGAGATACACTATAAACTGGAAGGTGAGGCCGAAATGGCAGCAGGCATTACAACAAAACCATTAGGCTTTGGCAATGCCGTAGTTCAGATCATGTTGATAGATATGGTATTCAGTTTCGACAGTATCATCACTGCCGGCGGCACAGCCAAACGTTTGGAAGTAATGATCAGTGCCGTGGTGATAGCCATGATTATCATGTTTCTTTTCAGTCCTAAAATATCTGCCTTTATTCATAAGCACCCCGCTTTAAAAATGCTGGCACTTTCTTTTTTGGTGATGATAGGCTTTGTATTGCTGGTGGAGGGCTGGGACAGTGAACGCTCGCATGATATGCACCTGAAGAACTATGTTTATTTTGCCATGGCATTCTCATTTATTGTTGAACTGCTGAATATGCAAATGCGTAAACGATATACCAAACCTGTGGAACTGCGGGAGCCCATGTTAGTGGACGAACCTGATGATGAAACCGATATGGCAAAATAACTGAACCCAACATTTACAGCCGGATCTTTTGACTGCTTATTTATCCGTATTTGCAGCTAAGCGCCTGCGTCAACAGTTGCTCATTTTATTATTTTCTTTTGTCCTTCTCTCAGCGAAACCTTTACAAGCATACTCCAGATTAAACAGCCACAAACTGCATCGATTTACACGGTGTTATTCTATAAAAATCCGTACTAACTATGCTAAAATGATTAAGTGAGATCGCTTAATTCTCGTTCGCCTTCAACACCCTCAAAATATTTCCGCCTAAGATTTTAGTCACATCTTTTTTGCTATATCCCCTTTCCAGTAAGGCTTTGGTGATGAGCGGATAACTGGTCACATTATCCAATTGCTGCGGAGCCACGCTGATACCGTCAAAATCTGAACCCAGTCCTACATGACCCACCCCAATCAATTTTACTATATAATCCAGGTGGTCAAGTAACATGCTCATCGGCGGCTTGGAGGCTTGTACTTCAGATGCATATTTTTCAGAGATCAGCGTAAGCGCATAATCTTGCTGAACGCCGGCTTTCTTTAATGAGTCAAGTTCTTTGCTATGGGTTAATGCAAACTTTACTTCCTTATCCTTGAAAGTGCTATCCACAAAGCCTGCGTAAAAATTCAGGTCAATCACACCACCGTTTTTTCCGATAGCTATTATCTGATCATCTTTCAGGTTTCTGAAAACAGGGCATAAAGTATATGCATTGCTATGGGAAGCAATAACCGGTTTGGTGGTGGTATTGATCACATCCCAAAATGTTTGTTCACCTACATGCGATACATCAACCATCATACCCAGTCCATTCATTCTTTTTACTATCTGTATGCCGAAACCGGTAAGACCTTTATGTGTTTTGGCCAGGCTATCTTTTTTGGTTGTTTCAGCCATGGCAGATGTGGCCCATGCGGTGGAATTGTTCCAGGTAAGTGTCATATACCTGGTGCCGCGTTCATACATTTTAGTAAGGTTATCAATATTGTCTTCGATCATGTGACCACCTTCCACGCCAAACATGGCTGCCAGTTTTCCTTGTCTTACAGCTTTTCTTAATTCTTTCGAATTTTTTACTATGGTGATCTTATCAGGGTTTCTTTTCACCACAGCATCTAAGGTATCCATCTCGCGGTTAGCCCATGCATTGGGATTAGGCTGGTTACCATCGCACCATACAGAAAATATCTGTACATCCACACCCCCTTCTTTGAAACGATTTAAATCTGAATGTGTGCGGCCCTTCAGGTCTTTGTCCATACTAACTTTTTTTTCCATACAGGCAGTCAGAATATCGTTGTGTGAATCAACTACAATGGCTTTGTCATGTACTTTCTGATAATCCTGTGCATGCACTGCAATAGGGAATAGGAATACTAATAATAACTTATTTTTCATAATCGAAATCAATGTAGTGAATGTTGATTTTTTAAAACATATAGGGACCATAGATAAGGAAAAAAGAGTAGATAACACTAAATACCCTGCGAATTTTCTATGTATCTGTAGGTTTACTACATAAATAAAATATTATTTACTTATCTCCACCGAGAGTTGGTTAGCAATATTTTCAAACTGATCTGAATAATTATTGCAGAGAATGATTAGCGTGGCTCTCTTTCCCAGAAAACGCATGATTTCTGTTTTGTAACCGGGGTTATCTCCATTATGCCACACAATTTTGCCCGATGGGTTGTTGGAAATAATTTCCCAGCCAAAGCCATACGAAGAAGTTTTACCATCTTTCAATATCATTGGTGTAAATGCTTCATCAAGTGTTTGCTGGCTGATTAGTTTATCTGTATATAAAGCCCGGTCCCATTTCAAAAGATCTTCAACGGTAGAGCTAATACGCCCCGGTCCTTTTCTGTTGCCCAGCCAAATAGTGTAATTTGAGGAGGGGAATGAATCGGCACGAATAAATGTATTTTTTTCTTTCACATAAATATGGCCGATCGCAAAATTCTTTAAAGCTGCTTTTTCCTGGAGCGTTCTGATGGCAGTATGTTTCATGCCAAGTTTATGAAAGATTTCTGTTGTGGCAAACTCAATGAAGTCGCGCCTACTGGCGTTCTCGGCGATACTTGCCAATAATACATAACCCGTATTGCTATAGGTATATTTGGTACCCGGTTCAAACATTTTTGGTGGCTTATATTGATTGAGATAGGCAATAATATTTTCATTACCTGCCACTTTGCTTTTATCCCAATGTTCATCCATGATGTTCTGGTAATCGGGTAAACCGCTGGTATGTGTTAACAGGTTGCGGATGGTAATACCCTGGTAAGGAATGCTGAGATATTTTTCAACTAGGTCATCATAATGTAGCAAGCCTTTTTCTTTCAGCATCATAATTACCATGGCGGTGAACTGTTTACTTACCGATGCCAGTTCAAAAATATCAGTTTTCTTTAAGGATACCTGCTGCGCAAATTCGCGGCACCCAAATGCTTTTTCATATTTGATCTTCCCTTTTTCTGCGATCAAAACAACTGCATTGAAACGATTTGTAGTTGCACTAGACTGTATTACGGAATCAATTTTCAGATAATTAATCTGTTGTGCATTGGCTGATGTACAAATCAGCAATAATAAAATCTGCAATAATTTTCTCATACATTTTTTATCTGGGTGATTTTTTAAATACAGCCGCTACAACCCTAATTTGCGCTTAAACGTAAAGCCATTCCCGCTCGTGTACCATTATGTTTGCCTTCATCAACCGTAAGCTGGCCATTCACCAGTACATACTTAAATCCGGTTGTATATTGATGAGGCTTATCATAAGTAGCAAGATCCTGTACTTTGTGTTCATCAAAGATCACGATATCTGCAGCATATCCTTCGCGTAATAATCCCCGTCCTTTCAATTGAAATTTCTGAGCCGGTAAAGAGGTCATGCGGCGAACCGCTTCTTCCAGGGAGAGCACTTTTTCATCTCTTACATATTTACTCAATACCCTCGCATTGGTACCATAACCGCGCGGATGTGGGTTGCCCGATCCATAAATACGGATACTGGCGTCGCTGGCAAACATATTAAACGGATATTGCATAATGGCTTTCACATCTTTATCACTCATACCATGAAATATCATGCCTGCGCCGCCCTGTTCCATCATTTCAATAATGGTTTCGGCTTCATCAGATGCTTTGTGTTTTTTTCCTTTTATAAGATTTACTTCTTCAATGCTTTTGCCGTTAAATAAACTGTCGGGCATGTAAGAAGCCACTACCGGGTAACTGAAATTTTTAAGTTTCCGTTTCTTTAATTTCTTCAGCATGTATTCCATTACTTCTTTTCTAATCTCCGGCCTGAACAGCCTAGCCTTGATAGAATCCTGCCCATCTGCCAGCACCCAATCAGGCAACAAAGTGCTGAGCGAAGTACTGCTTGCGGTATAGGGGTATTGATCAATGGTTACATCCAATCCTTCTTCCCTTGCCTTCATGATCATGGGAACAGTTTCTTTACTGCGCCCCCAGTTTTGCTGGCCACTTAATTTGAAATGCGAAATTTCAACAGGTATTTTCGCTTCGCGTCCAATATGCAGGGCTTCTTCAATTGCTTGTGTTACACTGTCACCTTCATCTCTCATATGACTTGCATACACGCCATTATATTTAGAAGCCACTTTTGCCAGTAGCATTACTTCTTCTGTTTTGGAGTATGTGCCAGGTATATAAATTAAGCCAGTTGATAAACCCACAGCGCCATCTTTCATAGCCTGTTCAACGATGGATTCCATTTTTTTCATTTCTGCTTCGTTGGGGTCGCGGTTAGCCGAACCCATGGCGGCTTTGCGAACATCATTATGACCTATTAATGAAGCCACATTGATAGAAGTCTTCAAACTATCTAACATAGAAAAATAACTGCCAATATTCACCTGCGATAATCCACAGTTACCGGTAACAACAGTAGTTACACCATCATAAATAAAATTATCTGCTGTAGGCTGTTTTCTTTCATCGCCTTCAATATGGGTATGCACATCTATAAAACCTGGCGATACGATCAAACCTGTCGCATCAATATTTTTCGCCGCAGTCCATTTATCTAATTTGCCCATGGCAATGATCTTCCCATTTTGGATGGCCATATCACCATAGAACCAACTATTGCCTGTTCCATCTAGTATCTTCCCGTTTTTGATGAGTATATCGGCCTGCTGTGCGTATGTACTCAGGTATAATGTCAGTAGCCATACAATCATTAACTTTCTCATTCGCTTATATGATAATTTTTTTTGAGTAATGCAATGTCTTTTGTAGCTTCTTTTTTTTGAAACTCCAACAAGTTACAATAGTAAGATATGATCTGCTTTTGCATATAACATTTATTATAGAATATCCGGAGCTTATCCACGTCTTTGCTAAGGTAATAAACCGGGGTTGCAGATCGTTTTGCAGCAACTGAAAAATCCATGATCTCTTCCATGAGGTTCAATATCTCGATCGTAAACCTATAATACGCATCCCCCTGTTTACTGGTTATCTCATTTAACTGGTCATAAGCTGTAATACAATTAACAGATGCGGTGTCTTTGATCAACCTTAATCCGCCAGCATTTTTTAACTGTGTGATGGTACCTTTCTCATTTACAAATAAAATACTACCCCCTACAGAGTTGCTATGGCTATAAATTTTTTTGGCAACTGAATCAGTAACAGGTACTTTCAGGTAATGAAGGAGGGAGTCAATTCCTTTCAGGTTTTTTTTGTTGGCATGGATAAACTGCTGTAATTGGAGGGTATCCTTTTCCAGGTCCCCGATCATACTGTTTACATACTGGTGTGCCTTCTCTTTTTCTGTATAATTTTCCCTCAGGTTTTCGGCGATAAAACCACTGAAAACAGCCAGGAACAACATAAAAAAATCACCCAAATGGCTTTTCCAGTTTTTAGAAAATGGCTGCGGATGACTATGGTGGGGCACTTCCATAAAATCAGTTATATTGGGCATTTAAGGTACTGAATTATGCCAGCCGAACAATCAAAGAGATTCATGCCTGAAAAACGCAGCCAAAATCGTACTTTCGCAGCCTGAAAAATTATAGTGGATATGCTGAATAAGCTCGATGCAATAAAAGCCCGGTTTCAACAGGTAGGCGTGGCCCTTACCAATCCTGAGATCATTAATAATCAAAAGGAGTTTGGCACTTACAGCAAAGAATACCGGTCTCTGGAAAAGATCATACTGCCTTACGAAGAATTCCGTAAAGTGGTATCGGATTATGATTTTGCCAAAGAAGCCCTGAATGGTTCTGATGAAGAGATGCGTGAATTGGCTAAAATGGAACTGCCCGCCCTTGAAGAAAAGAAAACCATCCTCGAAAAAGAACTGACTAAACTACTTATCCCCAAGGACCCGCAGGATGATAAAAATGCCATTCTCGAAATCCGTGCGGGAACCGGTGGCGATGAAGCCAGCCTGTTTGCGGGAGACCTCTTAGGTATGTACTTGCGTTACTGTTCGCGCAAAGGCTGGAAAACAGCAATCGTAAGTGAAAGCGAAGGAACGGTTGGGGGATACAAAGAAGTATTGGTAGAAGTAACCGGCGAAGATGTGTATGGCACCCTAAAATTTGAAAGCGGCGTACACCGGGTTCAAAGGGTACCGAATACCGAAACACAAGGCAGGGTGCATACCTCGGCTGCTACAGTAGCGGTAATGCCCGAAGCAGAAGAAGTGGATTTTGAACTGAAAGAAAGTGACGTTAAAATGGAAACTGCCCGAAGTGGCGGTGCCGGCGGACAAAATGTAAACAAAGTAGAAACAAAAGTATTTTTAACACATATTCCCACCGGGGTGGTGGTGGTTTGTCAAACCGAACGCTCCCAGTTGGGCAACAGGGAAAAAGCCATGACCATGTTACGGACTAAACTCTATGAAGAGCAAGTACGCAAACAAGAAGAAGAAATTGCCGGCAGAAGAAAAACACTGGTAAGTACCGGTGACCGTAGTGCCAAAATAAGAACGTATAACTGGCCACAGGGGCGGGTAACCGACCATCGTATCGGTCTAACCTCTTATAACCTGGATGCAGTGATTAACGGAGATATTGAGGAATTTATTGAGGCCCTGCAAATGGCAGAAAACGCTGCAAAAATGGTGAATCAGTAGAAACCCGTAATTCGACAATAAAATGTCTACCTAAATCAAACAGTTTCTAAATAAGATTAATTGCTTTTCACTTTTTCTTCTGCTTGTTTAATTTTTAATTCCCAGTCCCAGGCGGTCTGCATCATTTCAGTAAGACTGTATTTAATTGTCCATCCCAATTGCGTAATAGCTGCATCATTATTGGCATAAATAGCGATAACATCACCGTTTCGTCGCGGGCCTTTTTCATAATTCAGTTTAACCCCGCTCACTTCCTCAAAAGCATGAATGGCTTCCAGTACAGTAACGCCATTGCCCGTGCCTAAATTGAAAACCCCGCAGGCTGTTTTATTTTTTCTCTGATCCAGTAATTGAATACCTAACGTATGTGCATGCGCAATATCACAAACATGAATAAAATCGCGGATACAACTGCCATCCCTTGTATCATAATCCGTTCCATATACCATCATTTTAGGAATTTTTCCGATGGCTGTTTGTGTGATGGCAGGTACCAGGTTCTGCGGTTTGCCAATGGGCAATTCACCAATAAAACCTGATGGATGGGCACCTACGGGATTAAAGTACCTGAGTAAAATAACAGAGGTGATACCCTTTTTTGAGAAATCCTGTAAAATTTCTTCACTCATTTGTTTGGTGGCACCATACGGTGATTCTGCTTTTCTTATGGGTGATGATTCTGTTACCGGGATGATATCCGGATTGCCATATACAGTGCAGGAAGAAGAAAACACAA
>JAYSXR010000294.1:0-3038 GCA_043717145.1 Chitinophagaceae bacterium
TTCATAACCATCCAATGTGAGGGTAACAGTATCGAAAGGGCTAACAGTAGAAATGCCAAAAGTGCCGCCATTGCCACTGTAAAAAGGGAATTGACCACGGGAAGAGAGATTAATCCGTACACCTTCCAGAAAACGCCCCCGCTCATCCTTAATTTCACCACGGAGGTAATACTGGCTGTATAAAGGATTGACGGCAATGCAAAAAAGCAGGACGCAAATGAGTTTTTTCATCCATCCAACAGATATTTGTAACAATATAACGCAGAAACCGGGCAATTAATATAGGTGTTGTGCGTATTAGCAGAAATTTAAGCTTCATCATCCAGCTGGTACAATTCGCGGATATTTCTTCCTAAGCCATCATAATCAAGGCCATAACCCAATACAAACTTGTTGGGAATAGAAAAGCAGCAATAATCAATCGTTACCGGGAAAAGGGTAGCGTCAGGTTTATGCAGCAGAACAGCTATTTTAAGTGAGGCAGGGTGTTGGTTGCGTAACTGGGGCAGGAATTCATTCATCGTTTTGCCTGTATCAATAATATCTTCCAGAATTACCACATGCCTGTCAGTGATATCGGTATCCAATCCAATCGCGGTAATCACATGACCGGTTGATTTGGTGCCTTTGTAGGATGCGAGTTTGATAAAACATATCTCGGCTTCAATGCTGAGCTCTTTAAAAAGGTCCGAGGCAAACATGAATGAACCATTTAGTACTGCAATGAACAACGGTTTTTTTCCTGCATAATCTGTATGTAATTGAGCTGCCAGTTCCTTTACTTTTTCAAGAATGATTGATTCGGGTAAATAAGGTACAAATGTTTTGTCGTGGACTTTGATAACTGACATGCAATTCGTTTAAGATATTTCAATAGATAAAAACTATCTGGGAGATTTAGCCGGTTTTGAAACAGGGGTATTTGCTGCCTGTAACATAACCTTGTTACCCGCTGAAATAGTGGCTCCTTTTTTCAGGCTATTATATTCGAGTAAACTGTCTAAACGGATGCCTTCCGCCTGGCAAATATCATGCAGTGTTTCTCCGGCTGCGACGGTATGGAAATCGTTGGAACCCTTTTTTAATTTTCTTTCAATAAAAATCAATCGGTCCATATCCAATACATCCATTTCTGAAAGGTCATTAAACTCAAGTAATTTACCCAGCGGGATGTCATATTGTTCAGCTAAAGATAAGAGGGAGGTTCCCTCTGTTGCATAGATCACTTTTACATGATTGATGCTGAAAATTCCCTGTGGATAAGCAGTCGGTTTTTTAGTTGCGGTTTTGATCGTAATAACAGTTTGCGTTGTTTCTTCCTTAATTTTTCCAGGCTGCTTTGCTACCATAGTTTCTTTTTCAATGGGAGACGTATTTTTTATTTCTGGCAGTATTGTATTAGTAACCATGGTGTTGGTATTAGTGGCAGTCACATCATTATTTTGTCTCGCCATAGCCTGTAAACTATATTGCTGCAGGTTATAATCATTGATTACTTTTAGCAGTTGCTGCGGATAAGTGGGGCTTGTTGCATAACCCGCTTTCTTTAAACCTTTTGCCCAGCCATCATAATCGGTAGGATCCAGTTTAAACAGGAAAGCATAATGTGGCCTGCTTTTTAAAAATTCAGAGTGGTCCATATAAGATTTTTCTACCGATTCATATACCCGGAAACATTCCCCTTTTTCATCATCATCATGGTAAGTTTTGGCGCCCATCCACTCTGTTTTACATTTAATGCCAAAATGGTTATTCGACGTTTTAGCCAGGTCACTTTCCCCATATTGGGATTCTAATACTCCCTGCGCCAGTGTGATGGAAGCCGGTACACCCACGCGTAACATTTCTGCAATAGCCAGTTCTTTATAGGTGTCTATATAGGCTTGCGCTTTCTCCTTTTGCGCTTGCACAACTACGAATATAAAAAGGCAGAAAATTAAAATAATTTTTTTCATTAGGGTCTTTTTTTGATCAGCGTAATCCCATCTCTGATCGTTACTAATACTTGTTCTGTTCTCGGATCATTCTTTACATGTTCATTAAAAGCATGTATAGCTTTGGCGTTTTTGCCGCTTACCGGTTCCTGCAATACTTCACCATGAAACAAGGTGTTGTCTGCGAGTATAATTCCTTTATCACTCAATCTCGGAATAACTAACTCGTAATAATCAATATAAGCCGTCTTATCCGCATCAATAAACACCAGATCCCAGGTGTTGGATAAAGCAGGTATAATCTCTTTGGCATTCCCAAGGTGCAAATGTATCTGCTTATTCCTTTTGGATTTGCTAAAATTTCCCCTAGAGGTGGCCACATCTTCCTCTCTTAACTCAATAGTGTGCAGTTCTCCCATGTTTCCCAGGCCTTCCGCAAGGCAAATGGCACTGTACCCGGTAAAGGTTCCTATCTCTAAAACGTATGTTGGGTTAAGTATAGTGCTGATGAAAGAAAGAAATTTTCCCTGCACATGACCACTCAGCATATGGGGTTGCGCATGTGTTTCCATGGTATGCTTATTTACCTGGCTCAGTAATTCACCTTCGGCTGATGTAAACCGGGCGGCGTAAGCTTCTGCTAAATGGTTGATTAGTTCCATGGGCAAATATAATGGCTATGGGTATTGTAACCGTGAGTTGTAAGACGTTAGTTATTGTAGGCAATCCCAAATCAGTTCTTCTCTGATTTCGAAATCAACCACAATCCTGTAAAAGTGATTAACCCGTTTATGATTAATAATTCAAGTCCAACTTCAAATGATCCTAAGAGTATTTTCTGGTATTTGTCTAAAAAAAAACAAATTATTGGCGAAGCGATACATACATACGGAACCCATTTATCTCTAACTGCCCGCTTTACCAAAATGCCAAATGTAAACAGGCCTAATAAAGGGCCATACGTAAATGTGGCCACTTTTAATATCAAGCCAATCATGCTGGGGTCATTGATCCATTTAAACATCATCACAAACACTAAGAAAATACCGGCAAAGGAAAGGTGTACACGTTGCCTCATTTTTTTCTTCTGAACCTCCGTCAGGT
>JAYSXR010000295.1:0-3026 GCA_043717145.1 Chitinophagaceae bacterium
CGATTTTAAAAATATGCATCTTGCCATGCCATACCTGCGTTTGGAAAGTTCACCCTCGGCTCGTAATAACAAAAAAGATACTGTTTATAATTTTTTAGAAAAGCTTTCTGCTAATAACCAGGTATTTAAAATTGATTCGGCGCAACATGAAGATTTTGGTTGTATGTCTTTGGTAGTAAGGATATCTGGCAATTGCAAAGACAATAACAGCTTCAATACAATTTCAAAAATAACGGTTGCTTTTTTAGAGGCGCACCTGCAAAATACAAATGGCTTCTCACAAATTGTCAGTAATGAAATGAATAAAACAATTCACAAAAAGTGAAATAAATATTTACCAACTAATTTAAACTTTCAAAATGAAAAAAATTTTCCTCCTCTTTGTTGCAACCTTTCTTTGGAACGCGGCATTTGCGCAGCTTGAAAATACAAGATGGGAAACAATGTTGCAGATAAATGGACCTGTGAACACACTCATGGATTTTAGAAAAGACACTGTTTTGATATACACTGTTGCAGACAGTAACATAATTGAAAGAATGACTTATACCAGTGATGATACTTCTTTTACATTGGTAAAGATTGATGGACAAAGCGACTGTTATAAAGAGACGGGAAAATACCGCTTTGCAAGAACCGGAGACAATTTATTACTGAAATTATTAGCAGATGAATGTTACGACCGGTATTCAGTTATTCAAAATACTACCTGGAAAAAATGGAAAGACCACCCGGGGATAATTGTGCCCGAAGCAATTTTGAAAACATATACCGGCGTGTACGCATTTGATGAATCGCATCTTATCACCATCAGCCTGAATAATGGAGTGTTGTATGCTGAAGGCCCAAACAACAGCCTGCCAAAATCTCCTTTTACCCCGGTTACGCAATCAAAATTCTTTTTAAAAATTGCAGGTGTTGAAATGGATTTTGTAAAAGACGCCAACGGAAAGGTTGTAAAAATGATCTCTCACGAAGAAACAGATCATGAACTAAAAAAAATAAAGTAGTCAATTATTCTTTCGACATTCCCTTAAAAACCTTTTTTTTAGTGCCATAATCAAAGCTGTTTGTACATTTTTATAACGTATCAAGTACTCCTTTTAATTACCGTTTTATATAGTATTTCGGCTCCGTTTTTAATTGGTATTGCCCTGCATATTTGTAATAATAAAAAGATAATGGACACTTTTATCAAGAACCGCATTTCCAATATCATTGGCATTGTTTCATTTTTGCTTATGCTGACAACTGTATTGGTACCAGGTTATTTTATGTTGATAAAATAGAGAGTCAGGAGAAAAAACTACCTGAGTAGTAAAATAGTTCCCTTCCTGGTAATCTTTTTACCTGATCGATGTTTCATTTCGAGATAATAAACATATTGTCCCGGATTCTGAAGGTGGTCTCCTATAGAACCATCCCAGCCTGTGTTTGCATTCGTGGTGCTAAAAACCCTTTGGCCTAAACGGTTAAAGATGGTAAATGAAAGTAGTTTATAACCATCCAGCATAAAAACATGGTACACATCATTGAGGCCATCAGCATTGGGTGTGAAAGCTTTTGGCATGTAAATATTTTTAAACACATGCACTGTTAATGTTGAACTGGAATTGCCGCAACCAACTGTTGAAACTGCATTTAGCGTATAATGGGTATCTACAGGTGGTGAAACAACGAGTTGCAGATCGCCTGAATTACTTATTAAACCAGGTGATGCCCAGGAATAGGTAATGGAGGTTCCCTGCACATCGCCATTCAGTAACACGGTATCTCCCAATAAAATAGATTGATCACTGCCGGCACTTACTATTAACTTTTTAAATACATTAATGGTAACGTTGGCAGAATCTTTACAACCATAGGAATTGGTCAGCAGTACTTTATACTGAATAGAATCAGCAAGCGTTGCAACTGGGTTAGCAATGAATGGATTGGATAATCCTTTACCAGGCGTCCATTCATACGTACCATTACCTGTTGCTGAAAGATGCAGGGGAGTACCTTCGCAAATTTTATACAGCGTGTCTGTATAAATTGTTGTGCCTGGGAAAACACTCACCTGTAAACTATCCAGTAAAGTACAACCAAAATCTCCAGTTGATAACACAGTGTAAAAGCCTGCATTATTAGATTGTACATTTTTTAAAACCGGTGCAGGGGTACTGCTTATAAATCCCAAAGGGCCAGTCCACCGATAAGCATGAAAGCCCGGTGGAGCAGGCAACACCAGGTCTTTATTAAGACAGCCAATTACCACTTTTAATTGTTGCTGTTCGGGCAGGTGATGAACATTGGTACTTACAGGATTTGAATAAATGCTACATTTCAGATTGCCCGCTTCACTGCGTTCAGCTATTTGTATTCTGTAAACTATCAGGCTATCATCCCTGTACGGAATGGCATAGATGGCCGTTGTTGCACCGGGTATGTCGTGCCATGTTTTTGAGGTGTCTATGATATTTTGCCATTGCAATACGAGATCACTAAATTCGGTTGTAAAGGCTGACTCTAAAATAAGCGGATTCTTATAACCTCTGCAAAGATCGATATTAGTAACATTCTGCCCGTCGAGGGTTATTGTAATTTTTGGGCCTGCTGGTTTTAGTGTTACGTCATCCATAACAAAAACGCTTCCGCAACTAGCTTCGGTAAGACTTTTAATACGCATTACAAGTGTTGGAGGTATTGCCGGAGTAGTATAACAAACTACATATTAAATCCAGTTTCTAATACCGGTAATCGGCAAAACGCCGGAGGTAAAACTGGCGAGGACATTGCCTGAAGTTGTTTCTATCGAAAGTGTAAAATTGGGTAATGCCGGATGGCCACCGCAGGCTGTATTTTTCATAACATTTGCAAACCACGCAGAAAACTGATAAGTAGTATTTCCACACAAAGCTGCAATGGTATCTACCAGCACAGTACCGGCTTTAGTGGCTGCGTTTACCAGCATATAATTACCTCCATAATCATGTGTATGATCGCCGATTATACTAACCCACCTGCCACTGTCACAGCCATCT
>JAYSXR010000296.1:0-3020 GCA_043717145.1 Chitinophagaceae bacterium
GTAAGATTAACGCTATAAAAATCAGTCCGTGCTGTATTTTCTCTGCTTCTTGCTGTAAAATAAACTACGCCCTTTTTTTCATCTATTTGTTTAATGTTAAGTACAGTAAACTTGCCACTTGTAATAGCGTTGATTTGTTTACCAGTTGCATCAAACAAATACAAATGATTCCAACCGGTTTGGTCACTCTCTAAAATGAAATTCTTACTGTTATTTAAAAAATGAATTCTTTCGTAACCATCTTCCAATTGTATCCATGTTTTTTGTTTTTCATCATACAATTCATTTTTTACTCCGGTGGCTGGGTTTACGCTCCAAAGTTTAAAATTATTTTGCCCTCTGTTTAGCCATTGTACCAACAAGGCGCTACCATCTGCAGTCCAGTATGGAGCACCAAAATACTGATCATCTTTTTCGTTAAAATCTGCAAAAGTTATGTTGCTGCCTTCAGGAGCAACAATGCCAATTTTTACTTCTGGATTTGAATCTCCAACTTTTGGATAGCGCTCTTTTTCAACATACCCATGTTGGCCATTGCCATCCGTAATTGTATAAGGAGGTACCGGAGAATCATCTGTTCTAAAAAATGCCAGGCGCTTGCTGTCAGGGCTCCACCAAAAGGTTCGGTAGGTACTGGCCCTTCCTAAAATTTCTTCTGTATATACCCAGCTTGCATATCCATTCATTATTACATCACTACCATCAGTGGTTAAACGGGTTTCTTTTTTTGTACTGATGTTGATGGTGTAGAGATCATTTTTTTTGGTAAAAGCCACATAGTTGTTATCCGGACTAATGGTTGGATTTGTCTTTTTTTCTTTATCTGTGGTTAGTTGTGTTTCCTCTCCATTTATGGTAACATAAATATCGCCACCCTTGTTGAATGCGGCAGATTTTGGCGGATCAGTTGTTTTAGT
The DNA here is from genome assembly GCA_043717145.1 of Chitinophagaceae bacterium. Lineage (GTDB taxonomy): Bacteria > Bacteroidota > Bacteroidia > Chitinophagales > Chitinophagaceae > Sediminibacterium. Next base: position 918 of record JAYSXR010000296.1, read on the forward strand.
ATCTGCGGCTGTTGCATCCCTTTCCACACCCGTTTTACAATCTAAAAACCTAAGTTTTTCACCTTTCATTAAAAGCACATGGCTATCATCAACCCATCTGTAAACAACAGGTATTGGTTGGATAATACCTGTAAAATCGGATTTAAAAAATTGCGCATCCGTTAATTCCTTTTTTTGTGCATGAGTCACTAAAACACCTGTTGCAAGTACCAGCAGTACCATACAATTTTTTACATAAGATATCATCTTCAATATTTTTTTAATTGAAAAGCCAAGATAGTTTTTTTGCAAGAGAAGAAAAAGGGAAATTAATGGGTAGATAAACACCCATCTTAATAATTTGTAATAATCATTTTTGCAATGCAGCAATGTTATCTAAAACAAAAATGCCACGGCCGTAAGTTGCAATCACCAATTGATTGGTTTGTGGATGAATAAATAAATCCTGAACAGAGATTACGGCAGGTAAGTTGTTGTTTACCGGTGTCCAGTTTTTTCCACCATTACGGCTTATATAAACACCCAAATCTGTACCGCAATACAAACTATTTTTTTGCGATGGATCTTCTCTGATAACATTCACCGGGCTTGGAGGTAAATTGCCTTTAATGCTCACCCATGTTTTACCAAAGTCAATAGATTTGAAGATATAGGATGTAATGTTGTCTTCTCTTCTGTCATTCAAAGTAGCGTAAATCGTGGCAGTATCATACTTGGATGCAATCAATCTTGACACATGTGCATTCACCGGCAAACCTTTATTAATTGAAGCCCAGTTGCCTCCGTCGTTTAAACTAAACCAAACCCGTCCATCGTCTGTACCAACATATAACAAACCTTTTTTAAAAGGCGATTCGTCAATGGCTGTTATAGCCTGATGGTTAATGGCATAAGGAGGCTTGCCCATTTTTTGTTTGTTGTTGTAACTCATATCCGGGCTAATTCTTTTCCAGCTAAATCCACTGTCGGCCGATTTAAATAAGTATTGCATACCATGATAAATAGTCAGCCTGCTATGTGGTGAAATTTTGGTAAAAGCCAGCCATTCGCCTCTATGTGCTTCTTCATCTTCAGTTCTCTTTGGCGCAATTGTTCTTTCCTGCAGAGAATCGGGTAAAGCCAGGTTTGCTTTTATTAACCGGCCATAAAAGGAAGAAGTGTAAATGGTATTGGCATCACCCGGGTCAATGGCATGAATAACGCCCTCGCCACCTGGTCCAAATTTCCATTGGTTGATGGTAGTGTCTTTTTTACCATAAGTATTTTTAATACTTCCCATCATAGAACCTTCATCCTGCACTGATCCGATAATATTAAACGGTTCCTTTGAATCATACGTGATATTATAAAACTGTGTGGTAGGAATATCTTTATAAAAATTCTTCCACTTGTTACCGCCATCATAGGTTACAGCTACTCCGCCATCGTCACCATTAATAATATAATTTGAGTCTGCAGCATCAATCCACAAAGCGTGGTTATCCCCATGAATATAATCGCTTGTTGTATCAACAGGTTTAAAGGGCTTCCATGTTTTACCCCCATCGGCAGACTTAGCCATAGCCAGTCCTAAAATGTAGAGGCAATTTTCATCCAAAGGGTTCACTCTTATTTGCCCCATTACCCACCCGTAAGTGCCACAAAATCTTTCCATATAATCATTGTTCTCTGTCATTTTCATCCAGTGCTCGCCTTTGTCATTGCTTCTATACACTTCCACACCTTTTACAATAATTTCCTTTATTCTTCCATAGCTATCCAGCTCATCTTTTTTCGGCTCTCTTTTTTTATCATGGTTGTCAACAAAGGCATAAATAACAGCAGGGTTGCTTTTAGAAATATCCAGTCCTATTCTGCCTGTAGTTTTTGTAACAGGTAATCCGTTAGTAAGGGGCTTCCATGTTTTACCGCCATCGGTTGTTTTGTAAATATAATCACCGTCTTCAGGAACAGGATCGCTCCAACGTTTGCGAATGCGATTCCACATAGAGGCATATATAATATTGGGGTCAGAAGGGTCCATGCGAAGATCTATGCAACCTGTTTTATCATCATTACCTAATATTTTTTTCCATGTTTTACCGCCATTTAGGGATTGATAAA
>JAYSXR010000297.1:0-2999 GCA_043717145.1 Chitinophagaceae bacterium
TTCACCCGAAGCTTTTTTCAGGGTTATGCAGGTGAACCTTGGTGGTACTTTCTTCCTGGCACAGGCAGCGGCCAACCAGATGAAAAAGCAGGCTTCCGGTGGTTCTTTGTTGTTTACTTCTTCTGTAACCGGTCACCAGGCGCACAAAGATTTAGCTGCATATGGCATGAGCAAGGCAGCACTTGAAATGCTGGCCAAAAATTTAGTGATAGAACTGTCCCAATATAAGATAAACGTCAACACCATTGCCCCGGGCGCTACATTAACTGAACGTACATTGGAAGATGCCGCTTATGCAGCTACCTGGAGTAAGTTAACGCCAATGGGCCAACCAGCTTCTGTTACAGACATCGCCAATACCGCATTGTTTTTGGTATCGGATAAAGCCAAACACATTACAGGACAAAGCTTGATCGTTGACGGCGGCTGGACCTGCATCAGTCCATCACCTTTTTAAATACCCTTATCATGATAAATGAAACCAGTCTGCAGCCCGTTGTTGTTGTTGAACACTATTGCCTGTTGGGAGAAGGCCCCGTTTGGGATGCAAAACAACAGAAGCTGTATTGGGTTGATATTTTGAAAGGAGCCATTCATGAGTACTCTCCAAAAAATAAAATACACACCACCATTCTGCTGAACCAACTGATCGGTGCTTTTGCCTTTTGTACCGACGGACATTTTATTGCCGCTTTACAAAATGGTTTTGCTTTTATTGACAGGGTCACCAGTGAAATCAACATGATTGAAGACCCGGAAGATCATTTGCCCGGCAATCGTTTTAACGATGGCAAATGTGATCCTGCCGGAAGATTCTGGGCAGGCACCATGGCACTTTCAGAAGAAGCTGGCGCAGGAAGTGTTTATACAATAGAGAAGAATGTGGGAGTGATAAAAAAGATTGACAAGGTATCTATCTCCAACGGTATGGCATGGAGTGCAGACCATACAACACTGTATTATATTGATTCGCCTTCGTTTAAAGTAGTGGCGTATGACTATAATATAACCACTGGCCACATCAGCAATAAAAGAACGATCATTACCATTAAGGCAGAGGATGGTGTTCCCGATGGAATGACTATTGATTCCGAAGGTATGTTGTGGATAGCTCATTGGGATGGCTGGCATATTACGAGGTGGAACCCGGCAATCGGCGAAAAATTATTTCACTTTAGATTGCCTGTTGGCAGGGTTACTTCCTGCACCTTTGGTGGAGAAAACCTGGAAGATTTATACATTACTTCTGCAAGGGTTGGATTAACGGAGGAAGCATTAAAAAGCCAGCCATTGGCAGGGGCGCTTTTTGTAATACCCAATTGTGGATTTAAAGGGTTGCCTGCGTTTGAGTTTGTTGCCTGATTCTTATTTTGATGTTCTAAGCAAAAAATAAGTTACCCGAAAAAGAGAAATCGCTATATTTTATAGTCCCATAGGGGCGTTATTATGGTAACATAACAATGCGAACAATCAACAAAGCCCCATTGGGGCGACATTTTTTATGCCAAATACTTATTCGCAAATAACTATCCACGCTGTATTTGCAGTAAAATACAGGGAGAATTTTATCACTAAAGACTGGCGTGATAATTTACACCAATACATTTCTGGTATTATTACTAAGAAGGATGCAAAATCTTTAGCAGTCGGTGGATGGGAAGATCATGTACACATTTTATTTGGAATGCCGGTTACAACCTGCATTGCTGATTTTATGAGTGCAGTAAAAGCAAACAGTAGCAAATGGATAAATGAACAGCAATTCATAAAAGGTAAGTTTCAATGGCAGGAAGGTTATGGAGCATTTTCCTTTGCTAAAAGCCAGCGTGATATTGTTATAAAATACATCATCAACCAGGAAGAACATCACAGGACTAAAACCTTTAAGGAGGAGTATATAAAAATGCTTACTGATTTTGATGTTGCCTTTGAAGATAGATATTTGTTTGAGTTTTATGAATGATGAAAAAAATGTCGCCCCTATGGGACTTAGTATTCTAAATTACTGACAGGATTACCAAAGTTTCAGCCCTACGGGCTTTTCAAAAAACTTAATATCAGTACATTCAATTTAATATTAAAAATTTCCTGATAGTACGTCAAAATAAGCAGTAACCAGTTTGTTCAATGATTTTATAAATGGATATTTTATCCGATTGAGTTTAGATAAAGAAAAAGCAACCTATCTTGCTTTCAAATTCATTACCATAGAAAAAATGATAGCAGCATTACAAAGAATAATTCCCGGCAACCGAGTTAAGTCAAGATACATTGACCTCGTATCCTTTGCCTCAGATGCTGGATTTTATCACCTCGTTCCAAAAGCAATTGTGCAGCCCATCAATGAAGCCGAGATCATTGCATTGTTTCAATTTTCGCAACAACATAACATCCCATTGGTATTTCGTACCGGTGGCACAAGCCTTTCGGGCCAATCCGTTACCGATGGAATTCTGGTAGATCTGAGCCAGCACTGGAATAAAATAAAGATAGAAGGGGAGGGTAATTTAGTGCGTGTGCAACCCGGTATTACCGGTGCCATGGTGAATGCTTACTTAACAAAATACAATCAAAAAATAGGGCCCGATCCATCCAGTATCAGCGCAGCCATGATGGGAGGCATTCTATCTAACAACGCCAGTGGCATGTGTTGTGGCGTAAAGCTCAATTCTTACCACACCACCAAATACATTCGCTTTATTTTGCCTGATGGTAAAATGTTTTCTACAGAATTGCAACCTGATTATGACCGTTTTGAAAAAGACTGTCCTGAATTATTTGCACAACTTAGTGATATTAAAATGGAGATCAGTGTAAAGGAAAATCTCTACCATACCATCCGCAAAAAATATCAGACAAAGAATACAGTCGGCTATTCTTTAAATGCTTTTATAGATCACGAACATCCGCTGGATATTTTAGCGCACCTGTTAATTGGAGGAGAAGGTACGCTTGCTTTTATTGCAGAAGCGGTGCTGGAAACAGTTCCTGACCATCCG
>JAYSXR010000298.1:0-8933 GCA_043717145.1 Chitinophagaceae bacterium
AATGTTAAAACAAAAATATCATTGAGCAGTATTCAGGAGGAATCGCGTGAAGGTAAATTTATTTTCATAGGGGTTATCTACTTTAGTAGTTTCATTTTATTAATGGCACTTAAACAGGTGATCTATTCAGAAAAATTTAAAGCAGCCTGGATTTATTATGTCACACCCATAAGCAAGCCGGGCAATTTGATCAGTGGTGCGGTAAAAGGTACCATAGTTAAATTTTATTTTCCGTTGGTAGTGGCAACTTCAGTGTCGGCCATTATTATTGTCGGGCCAAAGATCATCCCTAATTTGATGTTAGGTATCTGTAACCAACTTTTAATAACCATGTTCATTGCTTATATTTCAGTGAAGGAATTACCTTTTTCTGCACAACAATCAACTGCATCCAAAAGCGGAACATTTATCAGGGGCTTATTCTCCATGCTAATTCCCGGTGCACTGGCCGTATTACATTTTATGGTTTATATTTATTTGCCCGTAATCATTATACTCTGTCTGTTATCGGGTATTGCTGCCTGGTTAATGATGGATACTTTAAGAAATAAAAGCTGGGATACTATATTGACGAATAATTATGAATGATTAAAGCCAATCAGTTCGATTTTGAAATAACCATAGAATCAATATCAGCATTCTTTACCCGTTTGCGGTAGTTCTTGAACAGGCTTTTCCATTGAATGCTGAGCACACCCAATACACCTTCTTTAATAATGCCTTTACTCATCTTGCTCAACCCTGTTTTACGGTCAATAAAAGTGATAGGTACTTCTTTTAAGGTAAAGCCTAATTTCCACGCGGCAAATTTCATTTCAATCTGAAAAGCATATCCCACAAATTGTATCATATCAAAATTAATCGCCTCCAGTACACTCCTTCGATAACAAACAAACCCTGCAGTAGGATCATTGATCGGCATCCAGGTAATTAATTTGGTATATAATGCTCCACCTTTTGAATAGAGCTGCCTGTCTAATGGCCAGTTTTCCGTTCTACCACCGGGCACATACCTGCTTCCAATAGAAACATCTGCGCCATCAATTTTACAGGCATTGTATAAACGTTCAAGGTCATGCGGATTGTGCGAGAAGTCTGCATCCATTTCAAATACAAAGCCATACCCCCTTTCTATGCTCCACTTGAAGCCATAAATGTAGGCGGTACCCAAACCAAGCTTTCCCGATCTTTCTTCTAAAAATAATTGATCAGGATAGGCACCCATTAATGAACGCACGATGGCAGCCGTTCCATCGGGTGAGCCATCATCAATGACCAACACGTGGTAAGCTTGTTGAAGAGTAAAAACAGCAGTTATAATGGCAGCAATGTTTTCCTTTTCATTGTAAGTGGGTATGATGACTATTTTTTCCAATTAAAGGGATGGGTATTATTTTTCTAAGTTACAACTTAGATGCTTTTCACATATTACCATATTAAACTATCTTATTAAAATTAGCACAAATTTTGTGTCAAGGTTTCTTTACAAGCGTGCGATTAAGGATTTCGGTAAGTTTTTGCTTGGTATTCATGGCAAAATCACCTTTCATCATCCAGTCGTAATACTGGGGTTCTTCTTTTAACACTTGGATAACTGATTTTCCTTTGTGTTTACCAAAGTTAAATATCTCAATCCCCTTGTCTTTAATAAACCGTCGTGCGAAGTCAACGATATCATCTTCGCCGGTAAATTTTACAATACTATCTAACGTATTTCCTATTTGAGGGTAACGTTCTACCTGCGCTTCCAGAACTTCCCATGTTGCGGTTGCATCTACTTCGGCACCATGCGCCCCTTCCAGTGTTTTCTGGCAATAAAATTTATAGGCCGCACTCAACGTGCGCTGTTCCATCATGTGAAATACTTTCTGAACATCCACCAGTTTACGGCCCTCAATTGAAAATTCGATACCAACACGCAGAAATTCTTCTATCAACATCGGTACATCAAAACGGTTGCTGTTATACCCGCCAATATCGCAGTTCTCGATGAATTGTTTTATTTCATTGGCCACTTGCTTAAATGTAGGTGCATCTTTTACCATCTCATCTGTTATCCCGTGTATCTCACTCGAGCCTACCGGTATGGGCATTTGGGGATTGACTAGTTTTCTTTTAGGCTGACTGGTACCATCAGGTAATATTTTCACAATGGCTATTTCCACAATACGGTCGGTGGTGATGGATATACCAGTTGTTTCCAGGTCAATAAAAGCGATGGGACGTGTTAATTGAAGTTTCATTAGGCTGATGACAAGTCGTTTATTGTGTGATTTGTTTTGCAAAAGTAAGCATATCCAAGCCATCATAGTTGCCGCTACTCATCAAAACAATATTCGTATTTTGATAGGTTTGTGATTGCAGCCATTGCCATAAGGTTTCTTTATCGTTCATGACCAATAAACCCTGTTTGTCAAAACCTTCTACCACTTTTTCAATCGGCAAATGGGGCATACGTTTTACCTCCAGCGCGTGATTTGAATAAAATACAATAGCCGTATCGGCTTTATCCATTGCCCCGCGGTATTCAGGCATAAATTGTTCGTTAAGACTGCTGTAAGTATGCAATTCAAGAATGCCAATCAGTTTTCTGTCGGGATATTGTTGTTTCAACGCCTCAATTGTGGCTTTTACTTTACTGGGGGCGTGCGCAAAATCGCGGTACACATTTGTACTGTTATTTAATGCCATTACTTCTAACCGCTTAGCGGCACCTGTAAATGAGGCAATGGCAGGAACAAATGCTGAGGCATCTACCCCCAATTCTTTGCAGGCATAATAAGCAGCCAGTAAATTCATCAGGTTATGGTTGCCAAATACCTCTAATGTGCCACTAGTTCCTTCAATAGTTACTGATGTCTTTCCGTTGTGTATGGTATTCTCCGGCACCGAATAGGCTCGGTAGCGTATGTCTTTTCGCTGATTAGCTTCGACCAGTTGTTTCAATACCGGATCAGAAGCATTGTATATCAACAATCCATCCTTTTCAATCTTATGGATAAATATGACAAATTGTTCAAGGTAAAATTCAAAAGTGGGAAATACGTTAATATGATCCCAGGCAATACCAGTAAGTATGGCTACATGAGGGAAAAGAAAATGAAATTTGGGTTTTCGCTCAATGGCACTGGCAGGATATTCGTCGCCTTCGCAAATAATTACGGGTGCGTGGGTAATATTTACCGACTGATCAAAGCCTTCCACCTTAGCCCCAACCAGGTAATCAAAATTTTTATGCAGTTTTTGCAACACATGCATGATCATGCTGGTGGTAGTGGTTTTTCCATGGCTACCTCCTATCACTACCCTTTTCTTATCCTGGCTCTCATGGTAAATATATTCGGGGAAGGAATAAATTTTCAACCCCAATTCCCTTGCCCTGATCAGTTCCAGGTTATCATTTTTAGCATGCATACCCAGGATGATAGCTTCTATCTCACTGGTAATCAAGTCGGGTTGCCAGCCAATTTTTGCAGGAAGCAGTCCTTCTTTGGTCAGGTTGGTCAGAGCAGGCTCAAATATTTCATCATCCGTACCGGTAACCTGATACCCTTTTTTATGTAAAGCAATGGCTAATTGGTGCATTACGCTACCCCCAATAGAAATAAAATGAACCCGCATACGTTATTATTTAGATAGAAAACCAACAAATTAACAAAATGTGTAAAGCCATATGGCAACGTTTACGCATGAAAGTTTATCTTTGTTATATTGCAAAATACAGCCTAATCCATTACCTAAACACCACGTATGAAAAAGATTACCGCAATATTTTTATTCCTGTTGGTAGCCGCAGCTTTTTTTACATCCTGTGCACCATCCAGAAAGGGTTGTCCAACTACCAATCCCAGGTATTTCAGGTACTAGTATTTTTGAACAAATGGCCCGACCTGGTGTTAAAAATTAAAGAAGTATAATGAATTGGATCCCGCTTACAACCGAAGATCAATTATCCCAACTAATAGAAAAATCAGCCTCAGTTCCACAGGCAATTTTTAAACATAGTACAGGGTGCAGTACCAGTGTTATGGTCTTAAACCGTCTAGAACGTTCAAGTATCCCGGATAATATTGATTTCAATTTTTTAGACCTGCTTACCTATCGAAATATCTCCAATAAGGTTGCATCAGATTTTAATGTAATTCATGAATCCCCACAGATTTTACTTATCAGGAATGGAGAATGCGTGTATGATGAGAGCCATCTTGGTATCAATATAGATGAATTAGCTGAGCAGGCAGCCTAATGCTGCCACACATAAATATCTTTTACATCAAATGTCTCATACAAATTGTTATACCCCATTCATAGAAAATATAATGGGTGCGTCGTATAACTATTTTTTATTCGGCATCTTTGCTGTGCAAACAACAACTTATACATGGAAATTGCAGGATATATTGCCGCTTTGCTTATAGGCATATCTCTTGGACTTATTGGTGGTGGGGGATCTATTTTAACCATCCCCGTGCTGGTGTACCTATTTCATATTCAACCTAGCCTCGCAACCGGTTACTCGTTGTTTGTTGTTGGTTGCAGCAGTTTAGCCGGTGCCTATAAAAATTATCGGCGGAATAATATCAATTTTAAAGCCGCATTTTATTTTGGTATTGCTTCCATCATTACGGTGTTACTCATCCGGAAACTCTTACTACCTGTTATTCCGGAGCAATTATTCATGATGGGGTCATTACAGGTTACCAAATCGCTGGCAACCATGTTATTGTTTGCAATAGTCATGATCATTGCCTCAATAAATATGATCAGGAAACAACCGTTGGATACTAACCGGGGGCTTAACAATCAAATCCATTTAACCAAGGCACTAATCAGAGGTGTTGAAGTGGGTATATTAACAGGCTTGCTGGGTGCAGGTGGTGGTTTTCTTATTATACCGGTACTGGTATTTTCTTTTCATCTTTCCATGAAACAAGCCATTGGTACCTCTTTGCTTATAATAGCTATGAATTCGTTGTTTGGTTTTGCCGGCGACCTTTTTCACCAGCATTTCAATTGGTCTCTTTTACTTCCCCTTACTGCTATAGCGGTAACCGGAACTTTTATTGGCAGAAGGCTTGGTCAGGACCTGCCTGGTGAGAAACTAAAAAAATGGTTCGGATGGTTTGTGTTAGTGATGGGAATTTATATCATTATCCATGAGCTTTTTGTAAAATAGTTAGCTAACTAACTTTACCTGATTGATCAATGCATTCTTGCCTTTGGTCAAATCATTATATCTCTTTTTAACAAACATTATAAAGAATAAAAAGGTGTCGGTAGGTTTTTTATCTTTCCACTAAGTTTCACCTGTATAAAAATGATATGATAGACTACATTCAAAAACCATGGCCCTGGTATGTTGCCGGCCCCATAATTGGTTTGATGATCCCGGTATTATTGTTAATCGGCAATAAGAGCCTGGGTATCTCTTCTTCACTTAGGCATATTTGTGCGGCATGTTTGCCTGCAAAAATTCCCTTTTTTCAATATGACTGGAAGAAAGAAGCTTGGAACCTGTTCTTTGTAACAGGTGTATTGCTGGGTGGCTATATCGCTGTTAACCTATTAACCCCTGTGGGATACGAAGTTCAGGTGAATGCAAAATTATTGACAGAGTTACAACAATACGGCATCATCCATCATGAAAGCCTGCTACCACAAGATATTTTTAATTGGTCGTCACTGCTTACTTTGAAAGGATTCCTGTTAATGATCGTGGGCGGTTTTTTGGTGGGTTTTGGAACGCGTTATGCAGGTGGTTGTACCTCAGGTCATGCTATTATGGGCCTTAGCAATCTCCAATGGCCATCCCTGGTAGCTACCTGCTGCTTTATGGCCGGTGGTTTTATTATGGCTAACCTGATCATGCCCATCATATTAAAATTATAAAAGATGCCCAACAAAGAAACCAATACCGATTTTGAAGTACGTTCTTTAGATACGATCTGTATTAATGCAAGTGAACTGAAACATCCCTGGTGGTATAATTTTAAATATGTATTAGCCGGAACCCTGTTTGGTATTGTACTAACCAAAGCAGAAGTAATTTCCTGGTTCCGCATACAGGAAATGTTCCGTCTGCAAAGCTTTCACATGTTTGGGATAATAGGTTCTGCCATATTCGTTGGTGCAGTATCTATATGGATTATTAAGAAGTATAAGATCAAAACGATGTATGGTGAAGAGATTGACCTTCATCCAAAATCATTTAATAAAGGGCAGATAATTGGAGGATTGTTATTCGGATTTGGCTGGGCGATGACTGGTGCCTGCCCCGGCCCGCTTTTTGCCCAAATAGGTACTGGCGCAACGGTAATTATTATAACTTTATTGAGTGCCATTGCGGGAACATGGGTATATGGGTTGATTAGAGAAAAATTACCACATTAAATACTTTGTTTAATGTGGGTACCTCTATATTGAAATAATATTGAAGCTTTGTTTTTTTTTCAACACATATATATAGAGAAACCCGGGATTTACAGCGAAATAAAAAATGAAATCTAACTGGATACTGATTTTATTGGGTGTCATGTTACTGGCCATGGTAGCGGATACGATAGGTACCCGACGGGAACTTTTATTTGTACCTGTTGCACATGATGCGGCAGATTGCTGGACGGGTGCCGGTGCCAACCAGATACCTGTCGATGAAAAAGGAGCATTGATAAGGTATGGCAGGAACCTTATTGAAAATACCGCTTATTATCTTGGCCCTAATGGAAACGTAAAACATATCAGCAATGGTATGAATTGCCAGAATTGCCATTTAGAAGCGGGCACTAAACCCTGGGGAAATAACTTTGGTGCCGTAGCCGCTAATCACCCAAAATTCGCAGAACGTTCAGGTACCATTATTAGTATTGAAAAAAAGGTGAACGATTGTTTTGAAAGAAGTTTAAACGGCCTGGCATTAGACAATAACAGCAAAGAAATGCGGGCCATTGTAAGTTATGTGAAATGGCTGGGCAGCGACATCCCGAAAGGAGCCAAACCAAAAGGTTCCGGTATTATGCAATTGCGTTACATGAACCGGGCGGCTGATCTGGTAAAAGGGAAAACCGTTTACACCACAACTTGCGAAAGATGCCATGGCAAAAACGGGCAAGGCCAAATAAGCCCTATTAATATAACGTATACTTATCCGCCATTGTGGGGAGAACACAGTTATAATAATGGTGCGGGCTTGTATCGTTTATCAAGGTTTGCCGGGTATGTGAAAAACAATATGCCCAATCCACAAAATTATCATAACCCGCAATTAACCGATGAAGAAGCCTGGGATGTTGCTGCTTTTGTAAACACTCAGCCAAGGCCCGCTTTCGATGTGACAAAAGACTGGCCGAATACTAAAAAGAAACCTTTTGATCATCCGTTTGGGCCTTATGGCGATGAGTTGAATGCGGTGCAGCACAAATATGGACCATGGAAATAGTTAGCTCTGCCCCAATTTGCAAGGCAGAACGGAAATATTATACCATCAGCTTCATCAGCCAATCTTTTTGTATATCATCACCTAATGTAAAATCGTGTTCGGAAAATTTTTCGAAACCGAATTTGAGGTAGAAATTTATGGCGCGTTGGTTGTGTTCCCAAACACCGAGCCAGATACAATCTTTGGCCATTTTCCTTGCCAGTGCAATGGATGCTTCCATCAATATTTTACCAATACCCTTGCCAATAAAAGATGTTCGGGAATAAAGGCGTGATATTTCTATAGCTTGAGTTGTTTGCAAAGCCAAGTGAGTACCGTCTTTCAAAAAAACATATCCGGCGGGGATGCCATCTGTGTAGGCTAATAAAAAAATATTTCCTGCTGCTCCTACCTCTGCTATAAGTTGCTCTTTGCAGAATTGTTCGGAGAGGAATTTATCCATGTCTGCTTTTGAATTATGCGCTGCAAAAGTTGCATGAAAAGTTTCGCGACTTATATCCGCAATTAGAGCTGCATCTGAAAGAGTAGCTATTTTAATTTCGACCATGTAGGTAAAAAATATTGCCACAGAGTGCACTTTTTTTGTATAGTCTGTGGCAAAAATCATTAATTAATTTCTAATCAGTAACTGCCTCAATCACCATAGCACTTGCCCCTCCCCCGCCATTACAAATACCGGCAGCACCAATTTTACCACCATGCTGTTTTAAAACATTTATTAAAGTAACAATAATACGTGCCCCGCTGCAACCGAGCGGATGGCCCAATGAAACAGCGCCACCATGTACATTTACTTTAGCAGGATCTAAGTTCATCTTTTGCATATTCACAATACCTACTACGGAGAAAGCTTCGTTAAGCTCTGCAAAATCTATATCACTCATTTGTAAACCTGCTTTCGTTATGGCGATAGGTACAGCCAGGGATGGCGTGGTAGTGAACCATTCAGGTGCCTGCGCTGCATCTGCATAGCTGCGGATGATGGCCAATGGCTTAATTCCCATTGCCTCTGCCTTTTCTTTACTCATTAATACCACTGCCGCAGCACCATCGTTCATGGTAGAAGCATTGGCAGCTGTTACAGTGCCGTCTTTGGTAAAAGCTGGTTTAAGTTCCGGTATCTTCTCGAATTTCACATTGTAGGCTTCTTCATCTCTGGCGAATTTGATTGGATCACCTTTACGCTGTGGTATTTCTACAGCAATAACTTCTTCATTGAAATGACCATCGGCCCAAGCTTTCTGGCTACGGGTATAACTTTCAATCGCAAAAGCGTCCTGAGCTTCGCGACTGATATTACATTCTTTCGCGCAAAATTCAGCGGCATTGCCCATAGCGAAATTATTGTACACATCGGTAAGGCCATCTTTGGCAAGGCCATCAATCATAGTCACATTACCATATTTATTCCCCCAACGTAAACTGGGGTTATAATAAGGCACATTACTCATGCTTTCCATTCCTCCTGCCACAATAATATCGGCATCACCCAACAGGA
>JAYSXR010000299.1:0-8912 GCA_043717145.1 Chitinophagaceae bacterium
TAAAACACCGGTTACCATATCAGTTGTATAAACTCTATTTTTGCCTAAATACTTACTCTTGAGCCTGACTATTCATACGCAAAACCTCGTTAAAAGTTATAAGGGTCGTACCGTGGTACAGCAAGTTTCGGTTACTGTTCAGCAGGGCGAGATCGTGGGTTTACTTGGCCCCAATGGTGCCGGCAAAACCACTACATTTTATATGGTGGTGGGCCTTATTAAGCCGGATGAAGGGAGTGTTTTTTTAAATGAACAGGATATTACCAAACTACCCATGTACAAGAGGGCGCAGATGGGTATTGGTTATTTACCTCAGGAAGCCAGTGTATTCAGAAAACTTAGTGTGGAAGATAATATATTGGCTGTTCTGGAAATGACTACCCTCACAAAGCAGGAAAGGCTTCATAAATTAGATTCTTTATTAGCTGAATTTAACCTGCACCATGTTCGGAAGAACAATGGCGACAGCCTGAGCGGCGGCGAAAGAAGAAGAACAGAAATAGCCCGGGCCCTGGCGGTTGACCCGAAATTTATTTTACTGGATGAACCTTTTGCAGGTGTTGACCCCATAGCCGTTGAAGACATACAAGGTGTTGTGGCTAAATTGAAATATAAGAATATCGGTATCCTCATCACCGATCATAATGTAAATGAAACCCTGTCTATCTGCGACCGCGCTTACCTGCTTATTGAAGGAAAAATATTCAAACATGGTACCGCCGAAGAACTTGCCGATGATGAACAGGTAAGAAGATTATATCTGGGTACTAATTTTGAACTGAAAAGAAAGGACTGGATTATTGAGATGGGAAAAGATGGGCCTTCGGGGTTGTAGAAAGAAGCTGTTGGGCAAGTAACCAACAGCAGTAAGCGTGCAACCAACAACGGCATTAGATATGGTTGTTTTAAGCAAACACAACCGCACCCTCGTGTCCCTTTTACATTAGGTTTAGCTATTCTCGTTTCCATTGCTTATTTTGCTGTTATTCCCAACCATGAAACTGCTTAGTCCCGCAATATCCCGTTTGGCCCGATTCAGGCATTGGCGCATTGAACAATGGATTACCGATCCGATCAATGCACAGCGCGAAGTTTTGCAGGACCTTGTTACCCATGGCCAATACACGGAATTTGGCCGGAAATTCGGGTTTAAAGAATTATTTAGTATCCGCAAGTTTAAAGAGAACATCCCCATTCATGAATATGAGGACCTGAAGCCTTATATAAACAGGTTAATGAAGGGAGAAGAAAATCTGCTTTGGAACACACCTGTTAATTGGTTTGCCAAAAGCAGCGGCACCACCAGTGATAAAAGCAAATTCATACCCATTACACAGGAAAGCCTTGAAGACTGTCATTTTCAGGCAGCCAAAGATGTGTTGACCCTTTACTACAATTACAATATAGAAAGTGACCTGCTAACCGGCAAAGGATTGGTTATAGGCGGCAGTCACCAAATAAGCAAAATAAATGAAGATATCCAGTATGGCGATCTGAGTGCCGTACTATTGCAAAATACACCCATGTGGGCCACCTGGATAAAGACACCTGAATTATCAATCGCTTTAATGGATGACTGGGAAAGTAAAATTGAAATGCTGGCACAATCAACCATTCCGGAAGAAGTTACTTCCATTGCGGGAGTGCCAACGTGGACAATGATTTTGATAAAGCGGATACTTGAAATAACAGGTAAGTCCACGTTAAGAGAGGTATGGCCTGGTCTTGAATTATATGTCCATGGTGGTGTATCGTTTATCCCCTACCAGGAACAATTTAAAAAACTCATTGGTGAAGGCTGTACGTATTTAGAAATGTA
Source organism: Chitinophagaceae bacterium (assembly GCA_043717145.1). Classification (GTDB taxonomy): domain Bacteria; phylum Bacteroidota; class Bacteroidia; order Chitinophagales; family Chitinophagaceae; genus Sediminibacterium. Next base: position 1,820 of record JAYSXR010000299.1, read on the forward strand.
CAATGCCAGTGAAGGTTTTTTTGCCGCGCAGGATAATCCGGATGAAGACGGCATGTTGCTGTTTTTAAATCATGGTATTTTTTACGAATTTATGCCTGTAGAAGAATATGGAAAACCCGATCCAAAAACCATTGGATTAAATGATGTTGAAATAGGCAAAAATTATGCACTGGTTATCAGTACCAATGGCGGGCTTTGGCGGTATTTGGTGGGAGACACGGTTCAGTTTACTTCTCTTAGGCCCTTCAGGATAAAAGTAAGTGGCCGCCTGAAACAATACATCAATGCATTTGGTGAAGAAGTGATATCTGATAATGCAGATAAGGCCATAGCCATCGCCTGTAAAAAAACAGGGACGATCGTTATGGATTATACAGCGGCACCCGTTTACTTCGGCGATAATAAAAAAGGAGCACATGAATGGCTTATCGAATTTGAGGTTGCCCCGGAGAATACAGAACAATTTGCCTATGAATTAGACTGTGCCCTAAAATCGCTCAACAGCGATTATGAGGCAAAACGTTATAAAGACATCGCGTTAACCCTCCCTTCAGTTCATTCACTTAAAAAAGGCATTTTTCATGAATGGTTAAAAAGCAAAGGAAAATTAGGTGGCCAGCATAAGATACCCAGGTTAAGTAATGACAGGAAGTATATTGACGAGATCATTGCTTTAATGAACCTATAAACTAATATGAGCGAACCAACAGGTAACAGTGTTCACAAAGAATTTGAACTGGAAAGAATGATCCTTTTCAGTGATGCGGTTTTTGCTATTGCCATAACCTTATTAATTATTGAAATAAAATTTCCTGAACTGCCTGAAAATTACCGGATATCCATTGACCTGTTTACTATGTTTAAGCCAACGCTTCTCCAATTCCTTGGCTTTTTTGTGAGCTTTTTTATTATCGGCATTTCGTGGTCAAGACACTTGAAAATGTTCCGCTACTTAAAAGCTTATGATGATGGGGTGATCTTTCGTAACCTGTTAAGCCTTTTGTTTGTTGTTGCTTTTCCCTTTGCAGCTTCGGGGTTAACACATTTCCGGCCAAGTTTTATGTTCCCGATTATCATTTATATGGGCAATATAATGCTGATGGCTTTATCTAATTTTTGGCTGGCATACTATATTTTTAAGCATAAGCCTACCCTTAGCATACCGGGTCATGAAGCCGAAAAAAAATATATTTATATGCATAGTAAAGGCTTCGCCATTGCCGTAACAACAGGTTTTATTATTGTACTAACAACCGCAATCATAACTGGTTATAAGAAAGAATACATAACGATCAGTTTGTATCCGTTCATCTTTATTATTATCTCCATGCGCAAATGGTTAAAAAAATACAAACCTCAAAAAACAGCCTTGTTTAGAGAATAAGAATTACTACACTTTATTTTATTCTAATGGAATCAATTGTGTTTTGTCTCAAAAAATAGGTAATCGTAACAAGGCTTACAAAAGAAGAAGTATAAAACAGGTATAAATAAGGCACATCCAAAAAATTATAGAATATTACAAGGTTAAGCTTTAGGCAGGCCAATGGGATATTAGTCAGCATTACTTTTTTTCTTTGTTCCCATAATAAACAACCTACCATGAAAAACATCGGTAAAACAAATGACATTGATATCAATACCCGGTGCAATAAAACCGTTCGGTCGGGTCCAAAAAATTTCGCAAACCCCATGCTTCCATAAAAAAATTCCGGATTATTTCTCCATACCCTGTTCGCATGTTCCACATAACTGTAAGGCAATTCGATAAATGACCAAATATTTTTCCCGCCAAACGGCAGGATAACCAGCACAACTAAGGTCAGTAATCCTGTTATTACAAAAACACCTGCCTGTTGTATATTTTTTCTGATAAATATAAAATAGATAAGCATAGCAGGCAACCATCCTGCCAATGAGTACCTGCTCAATACACACAGGGCGGCAGCAAGTGCTATCAGGAAAGAATTGCCGGAGAAAAGCGATAAAACCAATAGAGAATAGTAAAAAACAACAATGCCTTCTTCTGATAAACGGATAAAATTATGTACCTCTTCCGTTTCTAACCACCAGAAAAGGATACATGCTGAAAAGGCCAGTAAAATATGCAGGAGTTGTTTTTTGAATGGATCGAATAACAGGAGAAAAAAAGAGAACGAAAAGAATAATCCGGTTGTTGATATCCAGCGTAAATCAAGATCACAGGCTACTGCTATGGTAAATGGCAACCACATAGCCGGCAAATAAATAGGCTGCATGCCTCCCCATATTTCTGGTATGGGGCTATACACATTTGCCCACTGCCCTTGCAGAAAACGCTGTGACATCACTTTCATAACAGGAAGCATATCGGCATCGGTTATGGAAAGAGGTGTATGAATGATCCATTTTTTTGTAAAATGATGCATCAGTATTGCCATGATTAACAGTAGAAATATCTTGTATCCTGCACCTTTAGTGTTTGTTTTTAATACCCTTGATAAAGAAAGCCTTGCTTCAGGTACGCCTAAAAACAAGAAAGCAATCACCAATCCGGCAATAAAATAAATTACCGATGCAGCCGGGATCCCGGCAGGAAACTTCAGTGCATAACACACACAAAACGTTTCCATAAAAAACGCAATGAGTAAACCATATTGTATGAGTGTGTATTTTCGCATGATTACCCTTCTAAACTATTTATTAAAACACAATTAATTGATTTTATCTTAATCAGGGGGAACTGCATGCCACTTTACTATTAGCTGTTTCGGGCAATAATGTTGATATGTATTACATTTGTCCACCACAAACCTCTTCTTATGAAATTACTTGAAGGAAAAGTTTCTATTGTAACCGGTGCAGCCAGGGGTATTGGTGCTGCTATTGCTTTAAAGCTGGCCGAGCAGGGCAGCGATATTGTTTTCACGTATGTAAGCGACAGCAGTGCAGAAAAAGCCTTTACTTTGGAAGCACAAATACAATCGCTGGGTGTAAAAGCTAAAGCCTACAAAAGCAATGCAGGTATTTTTGCTGAGTGTGAAATACTGGTAAATGATGTAGTAAAAGAATTTGGCAAAATAGATGTATGCGTAAACAATGCAGGCATCTCAAAAGACAATCTTTTATTACGCATGACACCCGAGCAGTGGGATGATGTAATGGACATCAACCTGAAAAGTGTTTTTAATATGACCAAGCACGTTATCCGCCAGATGATGAAAGCCAAAAGTGGCAGTATTATTAATATGAGTTCTATAGTGGGTGTTCGCGGTAATGCCGGGCAAAGCAGTTATGCAGCAAGTAAAGCGGGCATTATCGGTTTTACCAAATCGGTGGCTTTAGAACTGGGCAGCCGCAATATCCGTTGTAATGCCATCGCCCCCGGATTTATTGAAACAGATATGACACATTATTTAAAGGATGGTGAGGGTGCAGCAGAATTTTTGAAAAAAATCCCCCTCGGCCGTTTTGGTAAAGCGGAAGAAATTGCCAATACAACCTTGTTCCTTGCCAGTGATATGGCTTCTTACATAACCGGCCAGGTATTAAGTGCCTGTGGGGGATTAAATATTTAAATAGCTATTTCTGTTACCCTTTAAGCCTTATAGAACTCTATGATAAAAAGCAGTACAAAGGCCTTGGTGTTTTTTCAACACGAGGTCACAAAGCTGATAGAGTTACAAATTGGAATACAGTGTTAAAAAACCTTTAACAATTATCATATTCTCTTTCTTTCTATTTTCGCAGTAATTTATGAGGAAGAAATTCTGTACATTTTTTTTATTATTGGTACTATCTGTACAAATATTACCCATACAACAAATGGGTAATGCCTTGTTCAGTAACCAGTTTACAGAAGAGATCCCCCATTCGCTAGACGTTGATAAAAGCTTTGCAAAAAAATCAACTTTTACAAGCGATTATCTTTCAACCTTACCCCTAGCCATTAGTTCTGTATATATTGATTTTTCTTTTGAACATCATTTCATGTCAGATGCCATACCGCAGAACCATACAGGTGATATACATGTACCCCCACCCAATAGCTAACCCATATCATTGGTTAGCCCTCCTTTTATTCCATTTTAATTCATAGTATATAATGAAAAAATATTTTCTGAATGCCGGCAGTGATCTGCCTGCATCAATCGTAGTATTATTAGTAGCCCTGCCTTTATGCCTGGGCATTGCACTGGGTTCCGGCGCCCCGTTGTTCTCAGGTATTATTGCCGGAATAGTAGGCGGTATTGTTATCGGTACGCTAAGCGGCTCGCAATTAAGTGTAAGTGGCCCTGCAGCCGGCTTAACTGTTATTGTGGCCACAGCTATTATTACATTGAAGGTGTATGAAGCTTTTTTACTGGCAGTTGTACTGGCTGGAATCATTCAACTGATCCTTGGTTTTATAAGGGCAGGGGTAATTGGCGACTATGTGCCCAATTCAGTCATTAAAGGCATGTTAGCCGCTATTGGTTTGATTTTGATTTTAAAACAGTTCCCCCATTTAGTAGGCTATGATGCTGATTTTGTGGGTGATGAAACCTTTAACCAGGGTGATAAAAAAAATACTTTCTCTGCCATGTTCCAGGCAATAGAATTTATCACCCCAACAGCTATTTTCATTGGTGGTATTTCCTTATCGATACTCGCAGTTTGGGAAAGAAAAATTATTAAAAAAAATAAAATATTACAACTCATCCCCGGCCCGTTACTGGTAGTATTGGCAAGTGTTGTCTTAAACGGGTACTTTCTGGCAAATAACCCGGCCTATGCGCTTGAAACAAAACAACTGGTTTCTTTACCGGTGGCAAAGGATGCAGCATCGTTTTTTTCTTTTTTCACGTTCCCGGATATCCGCTTCCTCAATAACCCTGATGTATGGATTACCGCCGTAACCCTGGCCATTGTTGCCAGCCTGGAAACCTTATTGGGCATTGAAGCAGTAGATAAACTCGATCCTTTGAAAAGGGTATCACCTGCCAACCGTGAACTGAAAGCACAGGGCATCGGGAACATAGTATCGGGTTTGATCGGAGGCCTGCCGCTTACTTCCGTTGTGGTAAGAAGCTCTGCCAATGTTTCGGCGGGTGCCAAAACCAAGGTATCGGCCATTACGCACGGAATATTACTTTTGTTATGTGTAATGTTTATACCGGTGATATTGAATAAAATTCCGTTAAGTGCATTGGCCGCCGTACTTATTTTTACGGGGTATAAGCTAGCCAGGATTTCTTTATTCAAAGAATTTTTTCAAAAAGGATGGGATCAATTTGTGCCCTTTGTGGTTACCATTGCCGCCATCTTATTGACCGACCTGCTTTTTGGTATTATCATTGGCATTATTGTGGGACTATTTTTTATGGTGCGGAGTAATTTTCGTTCCTCGGTTTTTGTAGTGCATGATAGCAATCAGTACCTGATACGTTTTAGGAAAGACGTTTCATTCCTCAATAAACCCATCATAAAAAAGAAACTGGAAGACGTACCCGAAAATTCATATGTACTGATAGATGCTACCCGGGCAGATTTTATAGATAAAGATGTGATTGAGGAAGTAAATAACTTTCTTTGTCATGCGCATTTAAAAAATATACGGGTAGAAATCAAAAAAAGCCCGAATAAGCCGATGCACCTTTTATTTCAACAACTTTAAATGTATAACATGAAACCATACGAAAAATTATTACTGGAAAATAAAGCATGGGCCAAAGAAAAAGTGGAAGATGACCCGAAATATTTTGAACGACTTGCCCATTTACAAACACCCGAATTTTTATGGATAGGCTGCAGCGACAGCCGTGTACCGGCCAATGAAATTACCAATACCCAGCCCGGTGAAATATTTGTTCACCGTAATGTGGCAAATATGGTAGTACATACCGATGTAAACCTGCTAAGTGTACTGGATTACGCGGTAACCCACCTTAAAGTAAAACATGTGATTGTTTGCGGGCATTATGGCTGTGGAGGTATTAAAGCAGCTATGACCAACCACGATTACAAGCAGGTATTGAATATGTGGCTGCGGAATATTAAAGATGTATATCGGTTACATAGGGATGAACTGGATGCCTTAACAAATGAAGAAAATAAATTTGACCGGCTGGTAGAATTAAATGTACAGGAACAGGTAATGCATTTAGCGAAAACCTCTATCATTCAAAGGGCCTGGAAAAATGAACAACGCCCCGATATACATGGATGGGTGTATGGATTGAAAGATGGTATCATCAACCCCGTATTCGAAATGAAAGCAGGAACGCATATTGATTCCTTGTACGAATATGATGACCTATAACTTCTGGTAAGGTCAAATAAGTTTTTTCGAAAACTCATTTGACCTTAATTTTTATCCCTGCATTGATTATTCGCCCATCCAATGGTGCATATACATCTGTAAAAACGGGTCGTGTAATATTACCCTGGTAAATACTGCCCCATTTTGTTTGCCGTTGATCAGTCAGGTTTTCTACATTGATAAACACACTGTAATGTTTCCACATCTTCTGAGCCAATATCCCAAAAGTGGTATACGATTTGCCAGTTGATCCGTCTGTCAGTTTTTGCTTGCCTGTATAAAATGCCTCAAGTCCAAAACGAAATCTATTTTCTAATTCATAGGTTAAATCTGCATTGAGCCTATGGCGCGCCGTAAGTGGTTGCATAATCTCCTGCCCATTGTAATGCTGCACAGCATTTGTATAAGAATAGCCCAGGTACAGTGCCAGTTCGTCCAAAGTTATTTTCAGATTTGTTTCGGCACCATCTGTAGCCAGGAAGCCGGGAGCATTTTCAAATGTGAAACCCTGCAAAAGGATGGGATTATCTACCCTGGTATAAAAGAAAAGCTGGTTAACATTCAAGGTAAATTCTTCAATACGCAGCCGGTAATTAATATCTGCATTTATACCATAACTTTTTTCGGTATTTAATACCCCAAAATTAATAGGAAGAATATTTTGGTAAGCTGTTTTTTCTGCTTCATCAATAAACGGTGTGGGCATTTTATAGCCAAGTCCGCCACCAATTCTACTGGTAATATTTTGCGAGAACCTGATTAACGCATTAAGCCTTGGCAGCAGGTATAGTTTGTTCGTATGGTTCTTTGTTG
>JAYSXR010000300.1:0-2983 GCA_043717145.1 Chitinophagaceae bacterium
AACAGCAACGATCCTTGGGCAAAGATCATGTTCAATGAAGCAGCATTCATTTACCCTTACCTGCTGTTTTATATAGAGAACAAAAAAGAAGAAGCACTGGCTTTTGCACAGCAAAAAAAACTGGACCTGGTAAATAACCATCTTCATACCTATATGGTTGCTAATTTAGCTATCAACAATAAACAGTCGGAGTTAGCTAAAAAAATAATCCTCGCCAGAAACCAATCCGATGATTACCTACAAGTAAGTATCTGGGATTTCGAAATGGGCTTTACCAAACTCTACCACTTAGAAACAACAGAAGCCGCCAGGTACCTGGAAAGTTTCCTCAACAGTTTTAAAGGGAAATTTTATGTAAAAGATGCCTACCAGAAATTAAGCTGGTGTTATTACCTGCAGGGAAATATGGCGGCGGCAGAAGAAGCCAGAAAAAAGATTTTACAAAAAGGCGCTACAGATTCTGATGCGGATAAGCAGGCTTTAAAAGATGCCAAATCGGGGAAATGGCCAAATATGGTTTTATTAAAAGCACGATTGTTAAGTGATGGGGGGTATTCTACCGATGCCGCTACATTATTACAGGGCAAAACAGAAAGCGATTTTTCGAAGGAAGAAGAAAAACTGGAATTCGTCTATCGCATGGCCCGGATCTTTGATGATTTGGGCAGGGATGAAGAGGCTATTCAATACTACCTTACCACTATCCGGTTAGGCGAAAACCGGAAAGAATATTTTGCAGCCAGGGCCGCGCTTCAAACAGGCCAGCTATATGAAAGAAAAGGGCAGAAAGCAACGGCCATCACCTATTACCGAAAATGCCTAGATATGGATGACCACGAATACAAAAATTCGCTGGACCAAAGGGCGAAATCAGGAATGGCAAGGTGTAAGGGGGAATGAGGGGTTGGGAAGTATAGGGTTACGGATTATACGGGGAATTTATGACATCTTTTTGCAGAACACATTGGCTTGTATAACTTGCGTAGTGTAGAAACTTTAGTTCAAGATTCAAGATTCAAGATTCAAGATTCAAGATTCAAGATTCAAGATTCAAGATTCAAGATTCAAGATTCAAGATGTAAGATTTAAAATTCAAACTAATACATGCTCCGCAGGCTCTTTATACAGAACTACGCCATCATTGATGAAATCGGAATAGATTTTTCATCGCAGCTGAATATTATTACCGGTGAAACAGGTGCGGGTAAAAGTATTCTGATGGGGGCATTGAGTTTGATCCTGGGCGATAGAGCCGATAGTTCTGTTTTGGTAAACACCGAAAAAAAATGTTTCATCGAAGGATCATTTTCTGTTGATGGCAAAAAGCCTGTGCTGAATTTTTTACAACAAAACGACCTCGATACCGACGACGAATTGGTTTTAAGAAGGGAGATCGCCGTTAATGGAAAATCAAGGGCTTTTATTAACGATACCCCTGCTACCCTGCAACAGTTGCGCACACTGGCTTCTTTACTGGTTGACCTTCACCAGCAGTTTGATACCCTTGAACTCGGCGACAGCGATTTTCAGCGGCAGGTACTGGACGCACTGGCCGATAACGAAACAACAGTGACTGCTTATCAAACCGTTCACCAGCAATGGCAAACAGCGGGGAAGGAATTGGCCCAATTACAACAACAGAAAGCCACATTTCATAAGGAGTTGGATTATCACCAGTTTTTATTTACGGAACTCAATGAACTCGAACTGAAAGAAAACGAACTGGAAGACCTGGATAATGAATTAAAATTATTAAGCAATGCAGAAGGTATAAAAACCACGTTGACCAAAGTTTATTTCGACCTGAAAGAAAGCGAGCAACCTGTTGTACAGTTATTGAAACAATTGGTGAACCAGTTACAGGGGTATGCCTCTTTTCATCCCGATTTATCGAATGTGATCAGCCGTTTGCAAATTGCACAGATAGAAATACAGGATATTGCCGGTGAAGTTGACCGCATTAATGATGCTGTCAATTTTGATGAGAAAAGGATCGAATGGATTAACCAACGGTTAATGGATGGTTATAAAATGCTGAAAAAGCATGGGGTACAAACCACCAGCCAGCTTGTGGACATACAGCGTGAACTTGAACAAAAATTACAAGCCGTTCTGGATATGGATGAATCGATACATACTAAAGAAAAACAGTTGGCCACATTATTTACTGAGGCAAATGAACTGGCTACCCGCATTTCAAAAGCACGACATAAAGAGATAAAACCATTAGAAGAAAAAGTAAACAAATTATTGGCACAGGTGGGTATGCCCAATGCGAGGTTAAAAGCCGAGTTGAGAGAAACTACATTGAATGCTTTCGGAAAAGACGTTATTGATTTTTTATTTGATGCCAACAAAAGCAACCGCTTTGAACCCATCCGAAAAGTAGCCAGCGGCGGTGAGCTTAGCCGTTTGATGTTATGCATCAAATCACTGGTGGCGCAATCCATTGACCTGCCTACGATGATCTTTGATGAGATAGATACGGGTATTTCCGGCGAAGCCGCCAAACAGGTAGGTTTTATTATGAAAGGATTGGCCGCCAACCGTCAGATCATTTGCATTACCCACCAGCCACAGATTGCAGGCAAAGCCAACGCGCATTTCTTTGTATATAAAGAGATCAGGAACGATACCGTAAAAACCAATATTAAATTATTGAATGGAGACGAACGCATTACCGCCATTGCCAGGATGTTAAGTGGAGAAAAACCAACAGCAGCGGCACTGGAAAATGCCCGCGAAATGATAATGAACTAACCCACGCCATATCTCATCAACAAACCATTAGTTTGAAACATAATCTTTATGTTTGGAGTATAATTCAACTACAAATACCAAACCACAAACAATAAACTTATTGCTATGCCGTACAATTTATTAAAAGGAAAACGTGGAATCATAACCGGCGCTTTGGATGAAAACTCCATCGCCTGGAAAGTAGCCGAGAAAGCACATGAAGAAGGTGCCACATTCGTATTAA
>JAYSXR010000004.1:0-6650 GCA_043717145.1 Chitinophagaceae bacterium
GTTTATCATTACTGCTTAAAGTAGCTAAGGCAATATTGCCGGGACTGCTGTCTATAAAATCGCGGCTAATATCCAGTAGGCCTTTGTCGCCAATAAAACGAACCGCAAAGCCCCTTCCAAAATCAACATGTTTCATTACCACCCCGTTTTCATAGATCATGGTTAAACCCTTGGTAGCATTGCCTGCAGGGGGGATGAATTTTACGGGGCCACTCTTGTCCATGCCAAGTCCCCATTGGGCAATATCAAACATGTGCGCTCCCCAATCGCTTAATATACCTCCACCATATTCTTTATAATTACGCCAATGCGGATAGATATCCTGTTCTATTGGGGGGGCGAGTTCAGGGTTAAAAGGTTTGAATACTGCCGGGCCAACCCATCCGTTCCAATTAAGATAAGACGGAACATCCATCGCAGGAAGGTCGCAGGCTATACCAGGGTCGCCCACGGTTACCAGTACTTCTTTTACATTACCAATATATCCATTGCGCACAAGTTCACATGCATGGCGAAAATTTTCCCATGAGCGCTGCATACTGCCCGTTTGCATAACCACTTTGTTACGGTGCATGGCATTTACCATGGCGCGGCCTTCTGCAACCGTATGTGCCATTGGCTTTTCGCAATACACATGTTTGCCGGCATTAGCGGCCATTACTGCCTGAACGGCATGCCAATGATCCGGTGTGGCAATCACAACCGCATCAATATCTTTCCTTTCAAGTAACTGTCTGAAATCGGCATAGCTGGTAAAGCCTTTATAAGTTCCTTTTTGTGAAGAAGCTGCCTGATACTTTTCAGATAGTTGCTGAAAAGCAGCCAGCTTTTTAGTGTCAACATCCGCGCCAGCAACTGTTTGTGCAATGTTCTTAAAAGAATTGACAAGGCTCTTGGCCTGTTTACCGGTACCAATAAAACCGAGGTTAATACGGTCACTCGGTGCTAGGTAACCTTTCCCCCCTAATACAAAACGGGGAATGATGGTAAAAGCGACTGCTGCCTGTAAACCATTCTTTACAAATGATCTCCGGCCAGACTGTTTTGAAACTACAATATCCTTTTTTTCCATATGGTATATAAATGAAATAGAAATTTACTGCTTTCTTTTGGAATAAAAAATTCATCAGATTATGATTAACTTTCAAAAACGATTTAACCATTTTCTATATGTATTATTCAAATAAAATGTTTATCGCAGGTCTGATGTTTTGTTTAACGATATCTTGCTATAAGCCCTCAACTGCACAAAGTAAAAGTACACTCCATCTTAAAGGATTGTCGGAACAGGTTGAAGTGTTGCGCGACCAATGGGGCGTAAATCATATATACGCTGATAACCAACATGATCTTTTTTTTGTGCAGGGATATTGCGCTGCAAAGGACCGCCTATTTCAGTTTGAAATATGGCGCAGGCAGGCAACGGGAACTGTTGCTGAAATTTTGGGGCCGCGGGAATTGAAAAGGGATATGGGTACACGCCTTTTTAAGTTCAGGGGCGATATAAAAAAAGAAATGAACCACTATCATCCGCAGGGAGAAGCTATTATCCATGCCTATACAGATGGTGTGAATGCATACATAGATGAAGCGATGATGCACCCTGAAAAATTACCCGCAGAGTTCAGGTTATTAAAAATACAACCTGGTAAATGGACGCCGGAAGTGGTTATCTCACGTCACCAGGGCCTCCTGGGCAATATCACTGAAGAACTCAATATGGGCAGGGCTGTAACCAAAGCGGGTGATACAAAAGTAAAAGAACTAATGTGGTTTCACCCCAAAACCCCTCTTTTGAAATTAGATAACCAGGTACGGGGAGAGCTTTTGTTTTCAGATATTCTTGAACTATACAATGCTTACCGGAAAGATATTGTATTTGATAAAGGCGATATAAACAAAGCCGAAGAAGACCCCGATGCGGTGATGAACAACTTAAACCAACAAATGCCCCATTTATACAGCCCCCCTTTCGAGCATGGGATTGATGGGAGCAATAACTGGATAGTTAGTGGAAGCAGAACTGCCAGTGGGCATGCCATGCTGGCCAATGATCCGCATAGGAAGATCGCTGTTCCGTCTCTCCGGTATATGGTGCACCTGGTGGCACCCGGATGGAATGTGATCGGTGGCGGTGAACCCGAAATACCCGGTGTATCTATCGGGCATAATGAAGAAGGTGCATGGGGACTTACTATTTACGAAACAGATGGGGAAGACCTGTATGTATATGATTTAAATCCGGCGAATCTTACTCAATACCTTTACAAAGGAAAATGGGTATCCATGAAAGAAGTTCTGGAAACCATTCGTATAAAAAATGCCGGTACGCAAAATGTAACTTTGCGTTATACACTTCATGGGCCGGTTACCTATATTGACTCTGCTAATCACAAAGCGTATGCAGTAAGGTGTGCCTGGCTTGAACCGGGCGGTGCGCCTTACCTGGCTTCCCTGCGGATAGACCAGGCAAAAACATGGGATGCATTTAGGGATGCATGCAGCTACAGTCATATACCCGGAGAGAATATGATATGGGCAGATAAAAAAGGCAATATCGGATGGCAGGCAGTAGGCATCATACCCATCCGTAAAAATTTTAGTGGCCTCGTTCCCGTGCCGGGGGATGGCAGGTTTGAATGGGCGGGATACCTGCCTATAAAAGAAAGGCCACATTCATTCAATCCATCCAAAGGTTTTTTTGCTACCGCCAATCAGCATGTTACACCGGATGAATACACCCATTGGGATGCAGTTGGTTATACCTGGGCCGACCCGTTTCGCGGTAATAGGGTTAATGAAGTTTTGGCGAAGGATACCAAAATGACTATTGAGAAAATGGAAGCATTGCAAACAGATTATTTATCCATCCCTGCAAGGACTTTGGTACCGATGTTGCAACTGATCCATTTTGATAATGGATTAGCACATGATGCGAAAGTAAAATTACTTGACTGGAATTTTGTGTTGGATAAAGAAAGTGTTCAGGCCGGTATCTATGCTATGTGGGAGCGTCAATTGATGTTGCAGGCAAATAAACGGTTCATACCCGACACATTAAAAGGGTTACTTGTGTTGCAATTAACAAAACTCATAATCTGGTTAGAACAACCCGATGCAAAATTTGGTAACAACCCGGTGGCCGGCAGGGATGCTTTTTTGAAAGAAACATTTGATATAGCTGTGAATGAACTCAAAAATAAATTGGGTTCCTCACCGGATCAATGGAAATACGGGCAGGAAAAATACAAACATGTTACCCTCGTTCATTCACTCAATGCTATTGTTACGGAACCGTGGAAACAGAAATTAAATATCGGGCCTTTACCCCGCGGCGGTAGCAGCCATACACCAGGCTCAACGGGCGGTGCGGATAACCAGCTCAGCGGGGCCAGTTTCCGCCTGATAGTGGATACAGGTGATTGGGATAAAGCGGTTATGATCAACACACCCGGCCAATCCGGCGACCCCGCAAGCCCCTATTATAAAAACCTGTTTACTTTATGGGCCAATGACCAGTATTTTCCGGCATATTATTCAAAGGAAAAAATAAACAAGGTTACAACAGAACGTATATTGATGCAGCCAGCAGGGAATTAAATACATATGCCACCGGCAAGTTTGCAATAAGTGGTTTACGGGTGTTTGGTAAAAGCAGGGGTATACTGCCTAACACCGTTAAAAATTTTATTGCATTACTCGGCGAGAGTGAACGTCGCAATGCATGGCTTAAATGGCAGGCGAATAAAAATGCAACAGGTTACACAATCTATACTGGCATATCACCCGATAAATTATATACCAGTATTATATTATATTGTGTGAATGAATATTATTTTTCTGCCATGGAAAAAGACCAGCCGTATTATTTTCAGGTAGAGACATTTAATGAGAAGGGTATTGGTAAAAGAACGGCTATCATAAAGGCAGAGTAGCCATATTGGTTTACACAACCAGTCTCAATTATCCTAAAACAGGAAAATCAGGATTATTATGGCAGGGTTTTTTAGCAGAGAGGTTCAGTTAAGTTTAATTTCCCGCCATATATAAACACCGTACTATTACAGAAAAAGGCCTTTTTCTGTAATAGTACGGTGTTTTATTTTTTTTACGTCTACTAGTATTGCTGTTTCCTCTGCTCATTCAATCGCTTCATCTACTAATTAAAATCAGAAACAAAAACACTTTTAAGAAATGTGTTTAGTATTTACATTTATCCTCCTGTAGGTATTTAGTTACGCCTTTTTGTGCTAAAAACTACAGTGTGAAACACCGTTTACCAAAACTAAATGCATATGAGATTGAATCATCTTGACCTGTCCTGTAATGGATATGGTCGCTTACGTCCATTTACGATTATAATACCTCACTTCTCTCATTTTATTCTTACAAAAAAATATTTTCAGATACAAAGAATCAATTGTTGGTTCAGAAAAGAGATCAATTTAAGAATAAATAATGCATATAATTTTTACGGCTTCCTGATTACTTTACTTCTAAAGAATAAACCCCACACCATGTTGAAAAAAATATCCTTTGTTATCCTGATTAGCATCCTTACTAAAACCTCTTTTGCACAACCTTCAGCTATTTCGGCAGAATCTGTATATAAAGAATGGCAAGTATTGCCCGACAGTAAAAATAGTGTCGAAATTTTCTATTGTGTAGTCAAATGTAATGGCGCAAATAAAGTTCAATTGATGATTTTTAATGATGGCACCGAGGACCAGAATATTCAGATTTCGTTAGATATTACTAACAATGCAGACAATCAACATTTCTCTGTAAATAAAAAGTTTTTGGCACAAAAAGGAGTATTTCATAAAGCAACCTGCGATCTTGATGCGTTACGCGAACTAAAAATTACACTTCCGGATACTTATGATCCATCACGTATTTCAGTTAAACAAATATTATAATCCCTTTCCTTAATTATTTACAACAATTATCTTTTAAATATTTCAGCTCACATATCAAAACAACTTTACATGCTTGAAAATCTACGCATCACAAAATGCCTGCAAGGCATTGTCAAAAGAAAAGCTATAATACTGATAGGATTAGTGCTACTTAGTTTTACTTCTTTTAAAGCATCGGCCCACGCTGTGCAGGTAGGATATGTAGTGCTACCAAACGGATTTATCCGTGTTTATATTGAACATTGGCATGGAGCCTTATCAACTAGTCAGTTGGTGGGAAATGGGATGAGCATTACCACTACCTATGGCTCTACCACTGTTACACAGAATGTAAATCCAACCGGTGCGTTTAATGGTTATAACTGGAATAACCTTCCTGGGGCGGGTACTAATATTATTATTCTGGCTACCAGCGGCTCTGCAAATAGACAAAATAATTGGGCCTATTATGATTTTGCACCTGCAGCTTGTAACGTACCGGTAAAGATTACACTAAACGGTGGTCTTACTGTAGTACTTACAGAATCTGAGCCACAAATCTGGCCGCAAACTATTTCAGGTACATTTAACGATAACGCTGCACCTTCCATAACTCCTCGTAATACAAATACTACTGTGGCCTGCGGCATCTCTGGAGCAAATGTAAATTTTTCGGCTACAGCCATAGATAATTGTACGCCCAATCCAGCAGTAACTTTCAGTGTTCCTCCAGGATCATTCTTCCCGGTAGGTACTACGCCTGTTACGGCATATTCATCTGATGCGAATGGCAACTCTGGCCAATTAACATTCAATGTTACAGTAAGCGTAGTAGATCATACAGCACCGACAATCAGTTGTCCTGCTAATATTTCTGTAGGAACCGATCCGGGATCTTGTTCTGCGATTGTTAATTATGCGTTACCTACATTTAGTGATAATTGTGGCGTTGCTTCTATTCAACAAACAGGTGGATTACTCAGTGGTTCAGTATTTCCACAAGGTAATACTACCAATTCTTTCAAAGTAACAGATGGCTCGGGCAATTTTACTACCTGTTCTTTTGTAGTTACTGTTACAGATGATATAGTGCCTACGGCTGTTTGCCAAAATAAAATTATTGCCTTAAATGCCGACCTCACAGCCAGCATCACGGTAGAAGATATTAATAATAGCAGTTATGATAATTGTGGACCTGTTTCTGTTTCAATTAGTTCAGGAAAAACACAATTTGATTGTAATGACATAGGCAAGTCCTTCCCTGTTACACTTTTGGTAAAAGATCAGCAAGGGTTAACCAGTTCATGTACTGCACAAGTAACTGTAACTGATCCTAATTCATATTGTAATCAACCTCCGGTTGCGGCTTGCAAACCACTTTCATTTTTTGCTAATGAAAATTGTAATGCAATAGTAACAGCTGCAGACTTTGATAATGGATCAACTGATCCTAACGGGGATGCTATTTCATTTAGTGTATATCCAATAGGCCCGTATACAATAGGAATAACAAATGTTACCTTAACAGTTACCGATTCAAAGGGTGCCAGCAGTAGTTGCGTTACAACCGTAACTGTAATAGATAATACAGCACCAGTTATCAGCAATCGTCCATCTAACATTTCAGTAGTAACAGGTGCAGGCAGAACAACCTGTGATCAGGTAGCAACATGGGTTGCCCCTACTGCTACTGATAATTGTGGAACGGTAACGGTATCGAGCGATCATAATTCAGGCGATGTGTTTCCTGTG
>JAYSXR010000031.1:0-60650 GCA_043717145.1 Chitinophagaceae bacterium
GAACAAAAACTTAATAATAGACCAGTAAGGAAATTTAATTATCAAACACCTAATCAAGTGCTACAAGGAAAAATTGCACTTATTACTTGAACTTACAAAGTTTAAACTCCTGGAATAAAAAAATACTCAGGCTGCTCGTTATTTTACTACTAATATTTTATTGGATACTAGTACGTGCTCAATTGCCGGTGCCAAATTTTGAAAGCCTAAAACTTAACTCTTCCTCCAGATTCATGGTACTTGAAATTGAACCGGATAATATTTAAAGGCCAGGCGCACCTTCTAAATTTATCGGCGGCATATTAAATAGTACTATTAATGGCAAACTAAAGCCTAATGTAGCTTTTGAAATCAGCCCATATCATCTCATTTATCAAAAAGATACCAGTTCTAAAATTCTTGCAACGGATTTCTTGCAACGAACAGGTTTTTTTAAAACAATCGGTAAAACCCTCACCATTTCCATGGCAACAAGTGAATTTGATACAACTGTTTTTGAAAAATTGAAGCCCGGCACTGGCGTAGGACTGGGAGTAAGATTTATATTAATTTGATGGGAAAATTAATAAAGACCTGAAATCATGGAACCTAACGCGCCTCAAATTAATTTTTTCAGAAGGGATAGAAGCGCAACTGGCAATTTCGCACAATGATACAGCAAGTATAGGGCTGTTTTATCTGTAAATGGAAAGAGAAATGAAGCAGCTTGAAAGTATATCTCTTTATAATCTCGATGACTATGGCTATAGTCTTAAAGAAATGCATGACTCCCTGAGTAAGTGGAAGGATGAAATAGTGTATGATGTAGCCGTAATGAAAATAAAAAGTACAAAAATCCTCGACAAATATTTTGGTGCCGAAGTAAAAAAATTAGGCTTTGAAGAAAATAGTCTTCTTCAAAAAATAAACGTAAAAAATCCCGCTTGCGAAAGAGGGATTTATGTTAGAATTTGCTGCCGGACAAGCGAGTGTTTTTCAGAAAAACGAATGGAGTGGGATAGCTCATGCGAAAAAGACTGTTTGGCTTACTCTGTCGTGGCGCATCAATTTTTCAAAAATTGACCTAACACTTGTTGATTTTTTGGGGGTTATCCGGTTTACGATTAACAATAAAAAAGATAGCGTGGACATTTCTAATTATTTTAACATGGGTGTAAGGACTCAGGTTACCCAAAATAAATGGAGTTCATCGGTGGAGTTCATCAGTAGATAGGCCACTGATGTTCCGGATACTACGAAAAAAAAATATACATACAGGTTAGCAATTGGGATTGATTATAAAATATCAGATGCACTAACTTTTAAATTTTCTTTTGGCAGCAACTTCGACGGTTATACGAAAACATATACCGATCTTAAACAGATGTTTGTGCTGGGAGAGCTCAACATAGGGCTATTTAAATAAAAATTTTTGAAATATATGATCAATTGCCTGAACGAAGGAAGAGATTTAATTTATTTGAAGTCGGTTAATCCCTCGTTTGTAAAGGAATAAGACCGGTATTTTTTTTACATTTCTTATCCAGGCAGAAGTGATATATTCTTATCTTGATGATGATGAGCGATTCTTCCATTCTTCAGCATCTGTCAGACAAACCCATCCGAAAGAACCTAAAAGCCATCATCAGTGGCTCAGTAGGCAACCTGGTTGAATGGTACGACTGGTACGCTTATGCCGCATTCTCATTATATTTTGCACCCGTATTTTTCCCTGGTAAAGATGCTACCGCTAATCTATTAAATACGGCGGGTATATTTGCCGTTGGCTTTTTAATGCGCCCTATCGGTGGCTGGTTATTTGGCAGCCTAGCCGACCGTAAAGGAAGAAAATGGTCCATGACCGTATCGGTGCTGATTATGTCATTCGGTTCTTTACTGATTGCCGTTACACCTTCTTACAACAGCATTGGCATTGCAGCCCCTATTTTATTGTTAACAGCCAGGTTATTACAGGGCCTGAGTGTTGGCGGGGAATATGGAACAGCCGCTACTTATTTGAGTGAAATGGCCACCAGCGGCAAAAGAGGGTTTTATTCAAGTTTCCAATACGTTACATTGATCGGCGGGCAACTGATTGCCTTGGGTATACAATTGCTATTGCAAAACTGGCTCACCACAGAACAAATGCATAACTGGGGCTGGCGGGTACCCTTTTTTATCGGCGCCATCCTTTCACTCATTGCTTTTTATTTACGAAGCAATATGGACGAAACGGAAGCATTCAAAAAAAGCATCGATACGGAAAAAAAGAAAAGCGGATCGCTAAAAGAATTATTACATTATCCAAGGGCGGTTGCCACTGTAGTAGGACTTACACTTGGCGGAACCATTGCTTTTTATACCTACACTACTTATATGCAAAAGTTCCTGGTAAATACAGTTCATTTATCCAAAGGGCAGTCTACATTACTTACTTTTATTTCATTATTTATCTATGCGGTGATACAACCTTTATTCGGTTTATTATCTGATCGTATTGGCCGCCGCCCTTTACTGATTGGGTTTGGGGTATTGGGCACAGTTTGTACCATTCCTATCTTAACCGCGATAAGCCATACGACCAACCGATTGACTATTTTTATTTTAATGATGTCGGCCCTGTTGATTGTAAGTGGATACACATCGATCAATGCAGTCGTGAAAGCAGAATTGTTTCCCGCAAAAATACGGGCACTGGGCGTGGGTTTCCCTTATTCAGTTACGGTTGCTTTATTTGGAGGTACGGCAGAATATTTTGCCTTATGGTTTAAAAATGCTGGGCATGAAAATTACTATTATTGGTACACAACAGGCTGTATATTTATCTCCCTGCTGGTATATATAGTTATGAAAGACACCCGTACTAATTCATTACTGGAGAAATGGAAAGGTTAAATAAATTTAAGTGCCTACTACTTGCACATCACGAAAACAACCTATACACCAACAGGCTCATTAGGTAAGCAAGTCCTGTCATATAAATAAACTGAAACACCGGCCATTTCCAGGTTTTGGTTTCACGTTTTACAACGGCCAGTGTGCTCATACACTGCATGGCCAGTACATAAAAAACCATCAGGGATAAAGCTGCAGGCAGCGTATAAACTTTACTGCCATCGGAATGGGTGGCCGACTGCATTTTTTGACGAAGTGATGAATTGTCGGTTTCTTCCACACTATATAAAGTAGCCATGGTTCCTACAAAAACTTCGCGAGCTGCAAAAGAAGTGATCAAAGCAATACCTATTTTCCAATCGTACCCCAAAGGTTTAATCACAGGTTCAATTGTTTTGCCTAATATACCTGCATAAGAATTCTGTAGTTTTTCTGCTGAAAGGTGTTTTTGTAAAGAATCTTTTTGTTGAGGGGAAAGCTGCATTAGCACTGCATATTTTTTTTCTACTTTCTGCATCCGTTCGCCTGGGCCATAAGCACTCAAAAACCAAAGTAGCAGGCTGATAACCATAATAACCTTACCGGCATCGGTTACAAATATCCGTGCCTTTTGTATCATGGTAATACCCGCATTCTTCCAGCGGGGAGCCCTGTAAATAGGTAGTTCTAAAATGAAAAAACTTTTTTCTTTGATGTTGATGAACCATTTCATCACATAGCTCACTATAAGCGCCATAAATGTGCCAAGAAAATACAGACCCATCATAACCAATCCCTGTAAGCTTAAAAAGCCCAGGTAATATTTATCAGCAATTACCAGGGAGATTAAAATAGTGTAAACTGGTAAGCGGGCACTGCAACTCATTAAAGGGGTAATCAAAATGGTAAGCAGCCTTTCTTTTTTATTCTCAATATTCCTTGCACTCATAATAGCCGGCACGGCACAGGCAAACCCGCTGATCATGGGCATTACACTTTTACCGTTTAATCCCACTTTACGCATAAGCTTGTCGCTCAAAAAACTTATTCGCGCCATATAACCTGTATCTTCTAATACTGTTATCAATCCGAATAGGATCATGATCTGTGGCACAAAAACCAGTATACCACTAAGCCCGGCTATAAAACCGTTGATCAACAAATCGCTCCACCACACTTGGGGTAAAGTATGGTAAAGCCAATTAGCTATTTCTTTAAATCCCCATTCAATACCATCCATCGGAAAACGGGCCAGCCAAAAAATACTCTGAAACAATAAAAAAAGAACAGACAATAAAATAATATAACCCCATGTACGGTGCAGTAATAAATTATCTAATCGGTCGGTAAATAATTTTTTTTCGAGTGGCCCAGGCTCATTTACATGTAACTGCATGATCTGCCTAATACGGGTGTATCGTTGCATGATCTCTTCAGCCTGTGTTTTGGTAGGGTTGAATTTGGTATCGAATTCTATTTTTTCAATCGCATCTTGCGCAACCGTGTCAAGTGGAAAATTCTCGTGGTTGATCAGATAATGCACCGCGGCATAATCGCTTAGCCGTGGAAATAATTTTTGTACCGCTTCAATAGCAGGTGCAGCTAATTTTTTAGTGTTCATGAAATCCCGAACATGAATGTTAGGGTTTATTTTAGCTGCTTGGGCCAATACTTTCTTCAATTCGGCCAGGCCTTTATTCTTTCTTGGATTTACCGCTACTACCGGGATACCCAGTTCGGCTTCTAACCCGTTAATATCGATCTCAATATCTTTTTTTGCCGCGATATCGTTCATGGTAAGTGCGATCACTACAGGTATCTTGAGGTCTATGATCTGGCTGCAGAATAAAAGATTACGCTTGAGGTTGCTGGCATCGGCTACTAATAAAACAAGATCAGCTTTGATATCGCTATCAGCCCCCATCAAAACCTTATAAGCTACCCACTCATCCGCGCGACGGGGATATAAGCTATATGTTCCGGGCAGGTCAATCAATTCCGCAGGCGTTACTTCATCAAGACTGGCCCGACCGATTTTTTTATCAACCGTAACCCCGGGAAAATTCCCCACTTTCTGGTTCAGGCCCGTAAGTGCGTTGAACAGCGAGCTTTTGCCGCTGTTAGGGTTGCCCACTAATGCAATATGTAATACAGGTTTTGCCAAATGGAAGGGGTGGTTGCAAAAGTAGCGGCAAACAAGGGGTATGAGTTACGAGATTGGGAACAGAATCTGAGCGATTTTGCAAAGGGATAACGTTATACTATCGTCATCACCTTATTTTTGCAGGCGCAAACGTTCCCGTTGTATGAAAAAAATCTTGCTGATTTTAGTTTTAATACCCACCCTGTCTTATTCGCAAAGCAAAAAGAAAAAAAAGGTGGTAGAAGAAAAAGCCAATGCCGAATTAGTTGCCAGCCTTATCAAACATATTCAATTTTTGGCCGACGATAAATTAGAAGGCAGATTAACCGGCTCGCACGGTGAAGAGCTTGCCATGCAATATATCGTTGACCAATACAAACAAATTGGGCTTGAACCCAAAGGTACCAAGGGGTATATACAGGAATTTGAGATAAATGAAGGCAGGCAGATAGATCCCGCCACATTGTTAAAAGTTGAAGGTAAAACCCTGCGGGTGATGGACGAGTACATTCCTTTGGCTTTCAGTGCCATGAAACCTGTAAAAGGAAGCCCCGCCATAGCCCTGAGCGAGGAAAAGCAACCCTGGTTCAAAGATCTGAAAGAGGTTTTGGAAGAAAATAGAACCAATCCACACTTCGATGTAGAAGAAGAGATAAAAAAACAGGCAAATATGGTTTGGATGAAAGGTGCTACAGCTTTGTTTGTGTTTAATACTTCGTTGGTCGAGGATAATATCCAGTTTAATAAAAACGATAAATCGGCATTAACAAAGATTCCCGTAATCTATCTTACCAAAGAAGGGTATGAAAAGTATTTCTCCGATCATGCTGCAACATTGGATATGGAACTAAACATCAGCTTTTCTGATAAAACCAGGAAGGCAAGAAATGTTGCCGGGTTCATAAATAACAATGCGACCAATACTGTTATACTGGGTGCGCATTATGATCACCTTGGATATAACGAAGACAAACATGCATTGGATACGGGCCATATCATTCATAATGGCGCAGATGATAATGCCAGTGGCACCGCGGCTTTGATAGAGCTGGCACGGATGCTAAAAAAGAAGGCACCGATTAACAATAACTATCTGGTCATCAATTTTTCAGCAGAAGAAATGGGTTTATTGGGAAGCAAATATTGGGTGGAACACCCTACCGCTAACATTTCTCCCAACTATATGATCAATATGGATATGGTAGGAAGGTATGATACTACCCACAAACTCACTATCGGTGGATATGGAACTTCTCCTGCCTGGAGCCAGGTGTTTGCTGTTGAAAAAAATAACCTGCTCGTTACATTCGACAGCACTGGCAACGGCCCCAGTGATCATGCTACTTTTTACAGGCAGGGTATGCCCGTATTATTTCTGTTTACCGGCAGCCACAGCGATTACCATAAAGCAACCGATGACTGTAACAAGATCAATTACGATGGTGAAAAAGACATTGTAAAAATGGTGTACCACCTAATTGAAACAACAGACAGCAAAGGCAAGCTTATCTTTACCAAAACCTCCGGCCAACAGCCGGGGAGGAACACGAAATTAAAAGTAACCCTTGGTGTAATGCCCGACTACGGGTTTAGCGGTACAGGAATGCGGATAGACGCAGTGAGCCCGGGTAAACTGGCAGAGAAGATTGGTTTGCAGGCAGGTGATATCCTGCTTCAGTTAGGAGCATATAAATTTGTGGATGTAAACAGCTATATGGAATCGCTCGGTAAATTCGATAAAGGCAATAAAACACAACTGAGAATAAAAAGAGGAACCGAAGAAAAAATATTTGATATCGTGCTCTAATCAATCATTTCATGAAATTACGCCTGAATGTAGAAGAGTTAAATGATGACTTCTTTGAAGACACGCGTTTATTGGGTATTACGGCACCATTAAAAAATTACCAGTTCTGCTTACAACTCAATAACCAATTAGGGTACGATTTCAGGCTAAATGCAGATATAGAGATCCACCTGCGCAAAAAGGACCGCAGTTATTATTTTTCAGTTTACCAATCAACAGAACCCAATAGCTTTTTAACCCATTACTTATATCATAACCAGTTTGACGGCGAGTACCTCTTGCCAGAATTCAAACACATGGATTTTTTATGGTTAATGAAAGGAGACCTGGTAGATGATGATAAGTGTAACTGGATAAAACAGGCAGTGAAAATTATGAATGGCGTACAACTGATAGCAGAATTAACAAACGAGCAGATAAAGAATAAAGGGAATATGGTTTTCTAATGCCAAAATTCCCGATTCCTCAAATTCAAAAATAACAAACCATGTGGATCGAAAAAGACAACACCCTGCATCACAAGTTTATTTTCAAAAATTTTTCTGAAGCATTTGCCTTCATGACAAGGGTTGCCCTTGAAGCAGAAAAAATGGAGCACCATCCTTTATGGACCAACGTTTGGAACACCGTAGAAATCTGGCTTAGTACCCATGATGCCGGTGACATAGTAACAGACAAAGACCGCCAATTAGCCAAAAAAATCGATGCCCTGCGATAAAAAAATATTCAGAGAACACGGAGTTTCTCTGAATATTTAGTGTTAAAAACAGCACTAAAGGATTATAAGTTATTTAGGATTAAGCCAATGCGGGGTAACACAGAAGGCCGCTAAGAAACGCTTACTACTTTTTCTGCAGATGCGCTCATCATACCAATAGGCTCAATAAAATCAGCCAGCCCGTACTCTGCCAAAACCTTTTGTACCTCAGGCACTGCATCTGGTGATACCGCTATCAATAACCCCCCATTGGTTTGGGGATCTGGCAGTATGCTGAATGCTTCCATTACATTAACGCCTGATGCAAAATCAACCTTACTGCTATAGCCGTTCCAGTTTCGATAAGTGGCATCGGGAACAATACGTTGTACCAGATATTCCTTTGCCTCATCCAGTATGGGTGTTTTAGCATAGTTGAGCTGGGCGCTTAAGCCGCTTCCTTCGGCCATTTCAATCAGATGACCCAGTAAACCAAAGCCTGTAACATCGGTCATGGCATGCACGCCAGTGATCTTTCCCAATGCTTCCCCAACTTTATTTAACTGGCTGAGTTGTGCCAGCATCAGTGCTAAATGTTCTTCTTTCAATACATCTCTTTTCTGGGCGGTGGATAAAATACCAATCCCGATAGGTTTGGTCAAAAATAACA
Source organism: Chitinophagaceae bacterium (assembly GCA_043717145.1). Taxonomy (GTDB): domain Bacteria; phylum Bacteroidota; class Bacteroidia; order Chitinophagales; family Chitinophagaceae; genus Sediminibacterium. The sequence continues at coordinate 8,171 of JAYSXR010000031.1, forward strand.
GGTCACCTTCTGCTGCAGTATTATTTTGTTTGAGATGACTTATCGCTACTAATCCGTTTACCGATAATCCAAAAATCGGCTCCGGTGTATCAATACTATGGCCACCTGCCAATGGAATGCCTGCATCTTCGCAAATAGCCCTAGCACCTTCTAAAACCTGTTGAGCCAGTTCGGGGGGTAGTTTATCAACCGGCCAGCCCAAAATAGCAATGGCTAAAATGGGTTTACCGCCCATAGCATATACATCACTGATGGCGTTGGCACCTGCTATTTTGCCAAAGGCAAATGCGTCATCTACGATTGGGGTAAAAAAATCGGTGGTGCTGATCAGTGCCATACCATTTTCCAGATCATACACGGCAGCATCATCTTTGCTATGGTTGCCAACCAATAATTTTGGATGAGCTGGTGAGAGGTTATTGCTTTTTAAAATGGTATCCAAAACTGCCGGCGCGATTTTACAACCACATCCTGCACCATGTGAGAATTGGGTAAGCCTAATTGGGGTCATGTAAGAAATTATAGGGGATAAATAATACCTGCAAAAATACAACCTATCCGCTTATCCGGAGCGACGGGTGTATAAACGAAGAAAGCCGCGTTAGACGCAGCTTTCTTACCCCCAATTATTAACTGAATAATAATCAACTGTAATTTGGAGATTAAGCTTGAATTTTTACCGGCTTTTCTATCAACCCCCTCTTTTATTACATAAAGCCCCCGTTTTATTTTCTAATAGACCTGTCGATACAGACTAAAAACAGATATATGAAAAGACGAACATATCAGGAACACCCGTTAACTTTAAAACAGTTTACAAACTATAGCCCAACCTGAACTGATGCGAAATTGTATAAGCATTTTACTGGCCTTGTTTTTTTTGCAGGCTTCCGCGCAATTTCCATATTTAAAGAAATTGAACTACCCGGATCAGCTGCCTACCCAGGTAGTGTATGATATGCTTACAGACTCCAAAGGATATATCTGGATAGGTACCGATAAAGGGCTGTATAGGTTTAACGGGAAGTCCTTTGTTTCGGTGCCATTTAATAATACAGCCCTAAAATCCGTCAGCTATCTCCAAGAAGATCCGCAAGGGGTGGTCTGGTGCATGAATTTTTATAACCAACTATACTCGTATAACAACGATACCCTGCGAAAATTTGACGTTGATTATAATGTAATAAAAAACGTATCAACATTCAATAATGTAATCGTTGGATCCAAAGAAGTATGGCTCCACTCATTTAATAATATTTATAAGATCGACAAATCCACCCATAAAGTACTTAAAGTATACAATTCTCCCAGTACGTATGATCCGATCATTGCATCAGGTATTCAGGGCGATAATTTTTATGCTGTTTCAAATGGTGGATATATGTTTCAAAATAATCATCGGAAACCCGGATGGAATAACCTGGAACAACGGCATAACGACATTCGCCTTTTTAAAAATAATGAAGGCATAACAGGTTTGAGTATTGGATTAGACAGGACGGCACCATTTGAGATCAAAAATGATATTTGCACATTGCTCAAGCCCATTAATCTTCCACTCGACACCTATATTTTTCAGGGTGTTTTTATTGATAAGGATGAAAGCTGGCTCTGTACCCAAAACGGTGCCTATATGTGGAATAAAGCCACCGGTGAAGCTAAATGTTATTTACCCAATGAGCGGGTATCAGATATGGTAAAAGACTACCAGGGAAACTATTGGATAAGTACACTAGATAACGGAATTTTTATATGCTCTTCCCTATATAATTTATTACTCAAAATTTATGATGACCCCTTGTTGGATAATTTTAACAGATTGCTGGCATTACCTAATGGAGAAATAGTAGCGGGCAATAGCCAGGGGTTTATTGCAAAAGTAAGCCTACACAATCAGAGCGTAATGCCCTATACACTTGCCCGATTCAGGGAAACAGAATTCATCAGCTATGACTCTACGGATAATGTCATTATCTCTAACCGGGGTACTTTTAAACCCGACCAAAAAAAACCGCTGGAACTGTTTGATTATAGTAAAGGAGTAAACAGGGACCGCTTTGGCAATATTCTTGTCGCGGTTTTTAATGCTGCACTTGTGATGAACGACCATTATGGAAGCAATAATAGGAACCCGTTCCTTGAGTGCCCTTTATATAAGTCGGAAAATACACGGATTATTTCGTATGACGGTTACCATTCGGTTCTGCTGCTGCGTTCTAAGCGCAGTAACGCGGTTGTAAGTTCGCGCGACAGGGAAAGTTTCTGGATAGCCTATGAAGATGGCCTGTACGAATACTTTTACAAAGGAGAAATAAAAATATTGACTGATGGGGAAAGCAAACCTGTTATCGGAAAATCATTGATACAACTTATTGATGGCAGCCTTGTAGTGGGAACCTCTACAAAAGGGGTGATGATTTTTAAAAACGGGAAAATTACCAAAACCTATGACGAAAAAAACGGGCTTAGCAGTGGTAATATTAAAAAGCTAGTTGAACAGGATAGATATATATGGGTATTAACCGATGAAGGGCTTGACCGGATAGACAAGACCAATGATATGATCACGAACTACCTCGAAGAATACGGATTAAGCAATATCAGTATCAATGACTTTTGTATTCAAAAGAATAAACTCTTGTTTGCTACCCCTGCCGGGATTTTAGTACGCGAAAATTCGCCACGGTATGCTGATTTTACAATCAGGTTTCCTTTGCTAAGAGCGATAAGTGACGGGGTTGAAATAAAAAACCATTCTGTTTTGCCGGATAAGGCCCACGATATCAGTTTTTATTTTGAAGCGTTACACTATATCTCAATAACCGCATTAAACTACCGATACCGTGTTAAAGGGATAGATACCATATGGCGGTCAACAGGCAATTTTAATAACCATTTAAGTTTCTACCGCCTTTCTCCCGGAAACTACCTGCTCGAAATACAGGCAGTGGCCGGAGCAAATTATAAAAGTAATGTACGGTCATTCTCCTTTACGGTTTCCAAACCGGGCTGGCAAAATTCCTGGGTTCTCACAGTATTTTTTATGGGTACACTCATTGTGGGTTGGGGTTCTTTACGCCAATGGAAAAAAAGGTTGATCAGGCGACAAACCATAAAAGAACAATTATTAAAAAGCCAGTTGGTGGCACTGCGCGCGCAAATGAACCCACATTTTCTGTACAATGTATTGAACACAGTACAGGGCCTTGTTTATGGAAACAGGAAAACAGAAGCCGGCGCCCTGCTTGGTAACTTCAGCGACCTGATGCGGAAAATATTACAATCGAGCGATAAGCAACTATTATCACTGAAAGATGAAATTGAAAACCTTCGCTTATACCTTGAATTGGAAAAAGCGAGGTTTGATGAAGGGTTCTCTTATAAAATTGAAATGGATACAATACAAGATCCATCAGCTATCTATATCCCATCCCTGCTTTTACAGCCGTTTGCAGAAAATGCAGTGAAGCATGGGTTGCTTCATAAAAAAGGTATTAAAATACTGGAGATCAAATTTAAAAAAACAAAAGATGCTATTATTGTAACCATTGACGATAATGGCATCGGCAGGCAGCGGTCAATCGAGATCAACCAACGTGCAAAAAATAAATCCGCCGGGTTTGCCATCATCGCTTTAAATGAAAGAATGGAGCTGTTTAACCGTTTATATAAGCGTAAAATTACCTGTGAAATAACAGATAAAATGGATGAAAAGCAGAACCCGACCGGTACGAGTATCCGGTTGGTTATACCGGATTACGGTAATGATCCGGATGCTTTATGAGAGAAACCATTGATGTCACAGTACAAACAGCATCCGTAATAAAAATATTATTTTCCATAACCGTAGTAAAGCTACCTTCAAAACCAAATGCAAAAGACCAGGGCAATCATTGTGGATGATGAACCCAATGCAAGAATGGCATTGCGGGGATTACTGGAAGAAAATTTCAGCCAGATCGAATTATTGGCTGATTGCAAAGACGTACCCGATGCGGTTAAAACCATCAATAAATTAAAACCCGACCTTGTTTTTCTCGACATTGAAATGCCTGGTTACAGCGGGTTTGAATTACTTGATTTTTTTGATGAAAAGCAGATCAATTTCAAAATTATTTTTGTAACAGCATACAGTGAACACTCGCTGCGGGCGTTTGAAACTTCAGCGGTAGATTATATTTTAAAACCGGTACGGCTGGAGCATATGGAAAGGGCATTAAAAAAATTAAATTTCGATGCTCCGGTAAACGAAACCCGCCAATACAAAATACTTAAAGAAAATTTTACTAATCAAATCGATAAAAAGATTGTGTTGCAAACTGCGGAAACCATTTTCGTGGTGCGTATGGACGACATCATTTACATGCAGGCAGAGGGAAGCTATACCCGTTTTTATACCACCTCACACGGTGTACTTACTATTACCAAAAAATTGATTGATTTCGAATACCTTGAAAAGAGTGGCCCTTTTTTCAGAACGCACCGCAGCTTTATCGTTAACCTGAACCATATTAAAAAAGTAGATAAAAAAGACTTTCTGCTTATCATGAACAATGATGCTGAAGTTTATCTCGCACAAGACAAAAAAAACCAACTCCTCGAAAAAATTATCCGTCACTAACTCTCCCAAAATCTCAAATACTTCAAGAGTCAATATTCCTTGCTCATTCTTCTAAATTTCCTATCCATTTCACTTCACCAAAACGAAAACTATCCTGCATACATCCGGAAACAAGCAGTTCACCCCCAGCAGAGACACCCTTAATAAAACAAGGAAAGGCCATATTGTTTTTTTTTAATTTTACTTGCTGTCCGCTCTTAAACAGGTGATGGTTGTATTCAATAAGCAAATCTTCAAAAAGTCCCTGCTTTAATTGCTGATACCTTTTTTCCAGGTTGATGCAAAGCTCTTTTGCCATCTCAACAGTGTTAAAATGTCTGCCGGTTATTTGTTTAAGCGAAACAGGATTTAACAACAAATCCGGAAACCCCGCCTGGTTAAGATTTATACCTATCCCCACTACCCCCCACTGCCATATATTACCCCTTACCTGGTTTTCAATTAAAATTCCTCCTGCCTTTCTGTCACGCCAATAGAGGTCATTTGGCCATTTAATATAAGTTTCGCCTGGGGCATACCGACTGAAAAAATCATGACACGCAACGGCGGCCATCACACTTATTGGAAAGGGGTTGGATAAGGAAAGGAAGGAACAGTCCACAATTACCGATAGGGCAATATGGGTTCCCGGTTCAACAATCCAACTTTTGCCCCGCTGTCCCTTTCCGGCCATTTGGTTATGCGCAAAAAAACTGGTTCCATGGGCAGCCAAATTAGCCTGCACACGTTCCATGGCATAGATGTTGGTACTTTCAACCTTGGATAATTCTATAAACGGTTGCCCGATGGTACTTTTAGCAGCTAAGGGTGGCAAAGAATTACTATTTTTGTCGAAGTTAGTACAGTGGGCTATAGCGTTTCTATCAAAAAGGACAAAAATCCGGTAATTGACAGTAACGACGCCGATAAGCAAACAATTGTATCATTCTAAACGCGATAGATTATTGGAACCTCTTTCTGTTTTAAAAAGCCGTGAAAAAAGCACCATCACTAGGCTGACACGCAATTCAAAAATTTTCAAAACCATTATCAAAGCCATACTGGACAAGAAAGGGGAGAATATTGTGAGCCTCGACCTGCGCAAAATTCCCGAAGCCTCTGCCGATTTTTTTATCGTTTGTGAAGCATCCAGTACTACTCAGGTAAAAGCGATCTGTGATTCTGTAGAAGACTTGGTGAGAACAGATTGTGGAGAGTTACCCTATAAACACGAAGGAAAGCTGGCATTGCAATGGGTGCTGATAGATTATGTAAATGTAGTTGTACATATTATGCACCCGGAAGCCAGAAAATTTTATAGGCTCGAAGAAATGTGGAGTGATGGCGTATCACAGATGCATGATTTATAATGATTTAAAATATTAGGTTCAGATAATCGTTAATTCATAGAAACAATATTTATTACAGAGGGATAATGATATGTTACAGGAAAATAAAAATTCAAAATTAAGCGGACAAGAAAAAGGAGACAGTTCTCGCAAGGGGCCTAAATTCAGTATTTATTGGATATACGCAATCATTGCTGTTATACTTCTCATTGCACAGTTCAGTCATTTTACGCCTGATGCTATGCCAACCTACGAGAAGGAATTCAAAGAAAAAATGCTTGTACAAGGAGACGTGGAAAAACTGGATTTTGTAAAAAATAAGGACAAAGTGCGGGTGTATCTTAAGTCAGATAGCCTCTACAAAGATTTCTACAAGCTCAAACTTAAAAATACCATTAGCAAAGAGAAAGCTAAAGGTGTTCCTCTTTTTGAGTTTGAGGTGAATGATTTAAAAAGCTTCCAGGACAGGCTTTCCGAAACATACAAAAACAACCCCACGGTTGAAGAAGTGCCAACAAAGGTTGTCTCTGATCCCGAATGGTTTGGCCCTTTAACAAATATATTGTTGCCTATACTGCTTATTGTTATTGTATGGGTATTGTTAATGCGCAAAATGGGTGGCCAGGGTGGAGCCGGTGGCCCAGGTGGTATTTTCAGCATTGGAAAATCAAAAGCAACCCTGTTTGATAAAAGCGCAAAAGTAAATATCACATTTGCCGATGTTGCAGGTTTGGATGAAGCGAAAGTAGAAGTAATGGAAATCGTTGATTTCTTAAAAAACCCCAAAAAATATACGGCATTGGGTGGCAAGATACCCAAAGGTGCTTTGCTGATAGGCCCTCCCGGTACTGGTAAGACTTTATTGGCTAAAGCCATGGCAGGTGAAGCACAAGTGCCTTTCTTTAGCTTAAGTGGTAGTGATTTTGTAGAGATGTTTGTGGGCGTTGGTGCGAGCCGTGTTCGTGATTTGTTTAAGCAGGCACGGGAAAAGGCACCTTGTATTATTTTTATTGATGAGATAGATGCTATCGGTCGCGCCCGCGGCCGCAACGCCATCATGAGTAATGATGAAAGGGAAAATACATTGAACCAATTGCTCGTTGAGATGGACGGTTTTGGTGGGGATACAGGTATCATCATCCTTGCCGCAACCAACAGGCCCGATGTATTGGACACGGCTTTATTGCGCCCAGGACGTTTCGACCGCCAGATATCCATAGATAAACCCGATGTGAAAGGACGCGAAACAATTTTTAAAGTACACCTGTTACCGATTAAAATATCACAATCATTAGACCTTCATAAACTGGCCGAACAAACACCGGGCTTTGCCGGTGCCGATATTGCCAATGTTTGTAACGAAGCAGCACTGATAGCCGCAAGAAAAGGAAAAGCATCTGTTGAAATGATTGATTTTCAGGATGCGATAGACAGGGTGATTGGCGGTTTGGAAAAGAAAAATAAAATCATAGCACCACACGAAAAAGCCATCATCGCCTATCACGAAGCAGGCCATGCGGTTTGCGGATGGTTCCTGGAACATGCTTATCCATTATTAAAAGTAACTATCGTACCACGCGGTACAGCGGCATTGGGTTACGCCCAATACACGCCTACAGAACAATACCTGTACAACACCGACCAGTTGATGGATCAGATATGTATGACATTAGGTGGCCGTGCCGCAGAAGAAATTTTCTTCGGCAAAATATCAACAGGAGCCGCTAACGACCTGCAGCAGATTACCAAGATAGCCTACAGCATGGTTACCGCTTATGGTATGAACAGCAAAGTTGGTAATGTAAGTTTTTACGATCCTACCCAGGAAAATACATTTACCAAACCTTTCAGTGAAGAAACCGGTAAGATCATAGATGAAGAAGTAAGGGGTATTATTGATGAAGCCTATCAAAAAACACTCAAATTACTCACAGAGAAAAAACAGCAGGTAGAAATACTTGCGAAAGAACTGCTAGACAAAGAAGTATTACATAAAAGTGATGTGGAAGAATTGATTGGCAAACGCCCTTTTGAAGAAAAAAAATTACTGGAAATAGAACCCGAACAGAGCAATGGCCATACGGTGGGAGAGCAGACTTTCGAACCCGGTAAATCAGCTGACGAAACATCTATTATTGGATAATGGCAAATACATCTAGAGAAAACATTCTTAAAAAAATAAAGCAGGCACTGGCGCAACCAGTGCCTGTTCCCTTTCCTGCCAGTGAAGGCATACAAAGTGTTTACCATCCATCGAAACAGGAACTGGAAATAGAATTCGCAGAAAACTTCAGCAAATTGCAGGGCCGTTTTTCTTTTTGTGGTAATGAGCTGGAACTCGTAAGTCAATTGCAGACTTTGATCGCACAACGCAAGTGGACAAAAATATACAACAGGGAAACAGCACTAAAAACCAAACTGTCCAAAGCAGGGTTCTCAACTGTGTATTCGGATGATGTAGCCGTTTGTGATGCGGCCATCACCGGTTGTGAATCGTTGATAGCCCGAACAGGCAGCATGGTAATGAGCAGCGCGCAACTCAGCGGAAGAACCGTTAGTGTGTATGCGCCGGTGCATATTTGCATTGCCTACACAAAACAACTTGTGTATGATATTGAAGATGGCCTGCAGCAGTTACGCGAAGGGTATGGTCAACAATTTCCTTCCATGGTTACGCTGGCAACGGGCCCCAGCAGGACTGCCGATATAGAAAAAACATTGGTGGTAGGCGTGCATGGTCCAAAAGAGGTATTTTGTTTTTTGGTTGACAGCTAAATGAAGCATATAGTTTATGGAACATCCTATTAGTCAAATATTCGTGTATGGCTCATTGCGCAGCGGCTTCCACCATCCTGCGTATGCGTACATCAGCCGTTACTTTACATTGGAAGCCGAAGGTAAAGTAAGGGGCAGATTGTATGATATGGGTGATTATCCGGCAGCGGTTCCGGCAAAAGAAGAAGTATTTATTATGGGGGAATTATACCGGATCAATCACCCGGATGAATTTGCGTGGGCCATGGCACAGCTGGATGACTACGAAGGATTAAATACAGAACATGGAGAATCCGCATTATATCGGAGAGAATTAGTGAATATATATACCGAAGATCAAACAACCGAAGCCTGGGTATATTGGTTTAATGGCGATATAATTGACAGGCCAATAATAGAAAGCGGGGATGTATTGCAATATATACAGCAAAAGAATAAAATCTGATCTTAATGAATGTTGCCCCGGATAAAAAAATATACTTCCTCTCCGACTTTCACCTTGGTGCCCCTGATTATACAGGCAGCTTAGTACGGGAAAAAAAAATTGTTACTTTTTTAGAAAGTATCAGGCCTACCGCAGCACAGATATTTATTGTAGGGGATATCTTCGACTTTTGGTATGAATATAAAAAAGTAGTGCCCAAAGGTTATGTACGTTTATTGGGTAAGCTGGCAGAAATCAGTGATAGCGGTATTCCCATACATGTATTTGTTGGCAATCATGATATGTGGATGAGTGGCTATTTCGAAAAGGAATTGAATATTGCCGTTTATCACCAGCCAAAAGAATTTGAATGGAACGGAAAAAATTTTCTGATAGGCCATGGAGACGGCCTGGGCCCCGGCGATCATGGATATAAATTTATTAAGAAAGTATTTCGCAACCCGGTATGCCAATGGTTATTTGGGCAACTACACCCAAGCTGGGGAATTGGGTTGGCCAATTATTTTAGCCGGAAAAGCAGGGAAAAAACAGGTGCAGCTGATGAAATATTTATGGGGGAAGAAAATGAATGGCTGATCATTTACTGCAAAGAAATACTTAAACAACAGCACTTCGATTATTTTATTTTCGGCCACAGGCATTTACCTATTGATTGTACACTTGCCACCAACAGTCGTTACATCAACCTGGGCGATTGGATCCGCAACTTTACCTATGCCAGTTTCAACGGTAACAATGTACAGCTTGATAAATGGGAAGGATAATAATGAAGGTTTGGTAACTTACAAACATGGAAAAATTCTTACAACAGCAAATATTTAATAATTCCATTGAGAACTATTTATATGTAGCCGGCATTATACTTTCCGCACTGTTGATCAAACGCCTCGTTTCAAAATATTTAGCAAAACTTTTATACAAACTGGTTGCGAAAGCAGCAAAGAATATTGCCCGCCAGTCTTTTTTGGACCTGGTGGTTCAACCATTAGATATGTTTTTGGTATTGCTGATTTCCATTATAGCTATTGATAAACTGAAGTTTCCGCAGGCGTTCAATTTTACAATTTACCATATCACCTTTGGTCAACTGATTGATTCGATTGCAGCGGGTACCCTCATCATTGTATTTATCTGGCTCTGCTTACGGGTGATTGACTTTGTTGCCATGATACTTGAAGAAAAGGCAAATCTCACTGCCGGCCAAACGGATAACCAACTGATTGTTTTCTTTAAAGATTTTTTTAAAGTTATTCTTGTCATGATCGGCGTATTGCTGGTACTCCGCTTTTCTTTTAATAAACATATTGGCAACCTGCTAACCGGCCTGAGTATTGTAGGTGCAGCCATCGCGCTTGCAACCAGGGAGAGTATGGAAAACCTGATCGCATCCTTTATTATCTTTTTTGATAAACCGTTTATCACGGGAGACCTGGTAAAAGTGAATGGGTTTAGCGGCACCATTGAACGGATAGGCTTACGCAGTACACGTATCCGGACAACAGACAAAACGTATATATCCGTTCCTAATAAGCAAATGGTTGATACGATTGTTGATAATATCACATTGCGAAACCAACGTCATGTTGAGTTAAAACTGGAACTTGGGTTACAAGCTACCGCTCAACAGCTTAAAGCATTGACTACGGCTATTAAAACCATTCTCGAAAAGCCGGATATTGAAAACAGGATCGTTTACCTGATGGACACAGGTAAGAATGCGCATATTGTTACAGTAGATTATTTTACTACCATGCAACAATCGATGGAGGAATTTAATACACTGCGCGAAGCTGTAAATCTTGAAATTATTGAATTGCTGGAGAAGAGTGGCCTTGAGTTGGCCGCGGCAAATACGGATATCATTATTAAGGGTAGTCCTAAGCTTTAATTTTTCTTAGCCCATTACAAAACTTCTCATTACTAAAATTCCAAGATTGGTTTATAGCGTCATCACAATCTCCCCCAACTCTTTTTCAATATTGCCTGTTTTGCCATACTCAACAACACGACCTACTTCTCTGCCATTTTTTACAATAATGAAAGTAGGCACATTGGTTATTTTCCATTTTGTGTGCAGATCATTAGGTGCTGTCTTTGCACGGTCAACACCAATCAGTGTGATCTTGTTTTCGGGGAAGCCGCTTTTTTCTATCAGCCGATAAAATTTGGGTAATAAATTCTGCGTATCATGGCACCAGGTCCCGCCGAATACAACGATAGAAAACTGATCAGCTTTTTGTTTAAAGGCGCTCAACGCATATTCATCCACACTGCCATAACGCATATTGTCTGTAAACCAATGAAAGCTCGTATCATTCTCTATTACAGAGCGGTTGAGTGTACCTCTCAAAATTTTCGTTTCGCTGTCTTTAATCACTTCATAACTGGGCTTGCCGGCAATAGGCTTTGAAGAAGAACAGGCAGAAAGTGACAATACGATAATTGCTGTTGTAAAAAAATATTTCATAGTTGTATCAAACCCGCATTATGTAGCTGGGATCAGGCTTCTAAGTTAGCTTTCAATTCTAATAGAAAGGATTTGAACTTTGTTAAAGAATCTACCAGCTGTACATGGGTATCTGCCTCTTTTTTGTTATTCTTAAGGTAGTTTTTGGCACCATCTATAGAAAACTTTCGTTGACGCAGCAGGAAGTAAATTAATTGCAAGTTCTTTATATCCTCCACTCTAAACAGTCGGTCGCCTTTTCTTGTTTTGCGAGGTTGCAAAATATCAAACTCGTTCTCCCAATATCGGAGCAAGGAAGTATTCACCTTAAACCAACCGGCTACTTCACTGATGGAGTAATACAATTTTTGCTGCAGTATAGCATCTTCAGGAACATCAATCAAATCTACCTCAGTATCCATTTCTTTAAAAGATTTCCTGCCTCTTTTACCAGCGGCCTTTGGATCAGCTATTTTCTTTAATTGCGCCGACTTAGTTTTCACTACTACTTCAGCTTCAATGATTACGGGCTCTGTGGCTACTACGGCGATGGTTTCCACAGAAAGTTTAGGATGTGCGGGAGCCTTCTCCTTTTTCCTCAGTTGTGTGGCTGTTTCCAATGGAAACCCAAATAGGTCTAGTTGTTGCAGGCTGTTTTGCATAGTATAAAAGTAATACAAGTCTGCCGCCTATGAATAGTGAGAAGTAGGAAGTGGAAAAGATGTAAGTATCTTAAGCACTTTATAGTAATAACCCTGGTGTTTTAGGTCGAATTGATTGCTTCTACCCCAGACTCTTAACGCTAGAATAGTTTTAACAGTGTATTTTTGTCGCAAACAAGAGCAGGTGAGTTATATTAAAACAATTTGTGTTTGCGGGGCTGGTACAATGGGTAGTGGTATTGCCCAGGTAGCTGCACTGGCGGGCTTTTCCACCATTCAATTCGATGTGAACGAAGCGATGCTTATAAAAAGTAAGGCCGGGATAGAAAAAAGCCTGCAACAGTTATTGGATAAAGGAAAAATCAGTGCAGAAGCGCGCGCTGGCGGCCTTAGTCGGATACGGTTTACGAATGAGATTAGTGATTGTGTTGCAGAATTATTTATCGAGGCTATTGTTGAACAAAAAGAAGCTAAAACTAACCTCTTTAATCAACTGGCAAGCATCAATACATCTGAAACTATTTTTGCTACCAATACTTCTTCAATAGCAGTATCTGATATTGCTTCTGATATTGAGTATCCTTCACGGGTAGTTGGCATGCATTTCTTTAATCCCGCACCGCTAATGAAACTGGTTGAAGTGGTAAAAGCCGTTCAAACAAAAGATACTGTTGTAAAAACAATTGTTGATATATCCCGACAAATGGGCAAGACCCCGGTTGTTTGTAAAGATGCCCCCGGTTTTATTGTAAACAGGGTGGCCCGTCATTATTACCTGGAAGCAATGAAATTGGTTGAACAGGGATTGGCAACAATTGAAACTGTAGATGCCATAATGGAAGCAACCGGTTTTAAAATGGGCCCCTTTAAACTGATGGACCTTATTGGAATGGACATTAATTTTAGTGTGAGTACCATCGTATGGGAAGCTCTTGGCAAGCCGGAGCGGCTTACTCCATCCCCCATTCAAAAAGAAAAAGTAGCATCAGGTGAACTTGGGCGGAAAACTGGAAAAGGGTTTTATGGGTATATTAATCAATAATCAATAAAATGTGGCTGATAATGATATTCATCACTCACTACCCACTACTCACGCCCCTTTCTTCCAAACTTTATTTCTCAACAACAACCCATGAAAAAAACAATCATTCTCCTATCATTATTTTCCATGTTTGCTGCCTGTAAACTCAGCAATGAAAATCAAACCCGGGAAGACAATAAGGAATTATCTGTTTTGCTGGATAAATATTATGAAGAACGCCTTGGTTTTTTTCCTGTGGAAGCAACACTGACCGGTGATAGCAGGTTCAATGATAAAATGTATGTAGATTTTACCGATAGCTATCGCCAAAAGGAAAGGGAGTTCTTTAACCACTATCTCGTTTATGTAACCAGGTTTGAAAGAGAGACTTTGAATGATAATGACAAGCTTAGCTATGATATTTTCAAACGCGAAATGGAAATCAATATTGAAGGGTTAAGTTTTCATGACAATTATATACCACTAAATCAATTTCAAAGCAGCCACCTGGTGTTTGGACAATTGGGAAGCGGCAGTGTGATACAACCTTTTAAAACGGTAAAGGATTATGACAACTGGTTACAGCGAATGGCGGTATTTCCGGCATATGCAGACAGCGCCATTGTTTATTTTAAAAAAGGAATGGCGGCTGATTTTGTATTGCCCCAGGCCGTTGTGATAAAAATGGTTCCGCAAATGCAGGCTATGGTGGTTAGCGATGCTTCAAAAAGTTTATTCTATGGTCCCATCATCCTCATGCCGGCAACATTTGCTGAAGAAGATAAAAAAAGATTAACTGATGCATACACCAAAGCCATTAATGAACAGATCACATTTTCTTTTAAAAAACTGCGTGATTTTCTTCAAAATGAATATTTGCCCAAAGCTAGAAAAACGTCCGGTATTGGGGCTGTTAAGGATGGCGATAAATATTATAACTGGCTTATCCGCCAGCAAACAACTACTAACAAAACACCAGATGAAATTTTTAATATTGGACTATCAGAAGTAAAGCGCATCCGGACTGAAATGGAGCGCGTTAAAAGCGAAACCGGGTTCACCGGCGATCTGAAAGCATTCTTCACTTACTTAAATAAAGATAAAAAATTCACGCCGTATAAAACGCCTAACGAAATACTTGATGCTTTTGAAAATATACACAAGACCATGTTACCCAACCTGCAGAAAATGTTTGGTCATACGCCTAAAACGCCTTTTGAAATAAGACAAACGGAAGCATTCCGGGCTGCCAGTGCCAGTGCCGAATATTACCAGGGAAGTTCCGACGGAACAAGGCCGGGCATTTTTTATATTCCCATACTTGATGCAACTACTTTTAATACGACCAGCGGGATGGAAAGCCTTTTTTTACACGAAGCTATTCCCGGTCACCATTACCAGATAAGCCTCCAACAGGAGAATGATAAACTGCCACGGTTCCGCAGGTTTGGTGGTAATAATGCGTATACTGAAGGCTGGGCACTCTACTGTGAGAGCCTGGGAAAAGAACTGGGATTATATACAGACCCCTATCAATACATAGGTGCTTTGGGTGATGAGATACACAGGGCTATACGCCTCGTGGTGGATGTAGGTATGCACGCCAAAGGAATGACCAGGGAGGAGGCCATCAAATACATGATGGAGAATGAACAGATCAGTGAAGAAGGTGCTACGGCCGAAATAGAAAGATACATGGTAATACCGGCGCAGGCATTAGGTTATAAGATTGGTGCCCTGAAGATCCGTGAAATAAGAACCAGGTATGAACAACAACTTGGTACCGCTTTTAAAATATCGGATTTTCATGATAACATTTTAAAAGATGGTAATATACCACTGGATGTGATGGAAAATAAAATGGATGCTTGGGCTGCAAGACAGAAAAAGTAAAGATTTTTTGAAAAGTCTATGATTTTCCAAAAGTTCTTTATTGCCAAACGCTGTCTATATTCGTATAAACCTTCACAATAAAATTATGGCGGGATTTGCTGTTATCTGCAAACCCGCCTTTTTTGTATAGATGAAAATGGCCTCAGCGCTTCCTGCGAAAGCGGATAATTGTGCCGGGGATTTATATACTTTGATCATCGCTATTTCTGTTGGTGAAACGAATGTATGATCAGAAGCATCAAGCCGGAACTCGTCAATGTAAATTTCCACAATTTCATTGCGCCATTTAATTACATCAAGGCCATCTTCATTTTTTGCAATAGTCAATCCCGGTACCCTGCTCTGAAAAAACATCAGCACATTGATCGAATTTGCTATATCATCGTTTTCAAGACCATCAAAAATTATAGCATCACTCTTTCTAAATTAACCATTGGAATGTTGTTGATCATACTGTTCTATTTTCTTTTTATAAATGCCTATAACGGTAACGTTCGGCAACATAATTATATCCGGTATGGCTTCCGGGCTGAAAATATAATGACTGGTATCTGTTTTTTTTGAGACCAGCATTTTTGCATCCCCAACGGTTATGAAATTTGACGCATATAGCACGGGGGAAAAAGCCGAATCAAGTTGGGTTTCGATTTTTATAAGGAGTGTATTTTTCTTTGTTTTTCTAGTCGGTGAAAAAATAAAATAGGCTGAGTCTGCAAATAGGGTGCTTTTTTAACCTGAAATGCCCATCGGCTCCTACATGGACATTATCAAAATAAGAACCTTTTTTGTTCTTAGGCACCATTATGTAATTCAGGGTAGTATCTTTTTTTCCATGATCCACTACTTCCCCTGTTATTTTAAAAAAATCATGCTGTACTAAAAAATTTACCGCATACCCGCCATCTGGTATCTAATCGCTAACTGCCAAAGAACCCGCAACTTCTCCATTGATCATCGGATAACGGAATTTCCATCTATGGGTTCTCTCAACATCCTCTATCCATACATTTAAAGTAGCACTGGCCAATTTCAGTTCAGCGAAATTTGGAATAATGCATTTGAATTCAAGGGTATCACCTTTAATAAATGTGCGGGTATTCAAATTAACCTGAAACGAATCGGAACCATACACAAAGGAGCCGGTAACCAATAATAAAAAGGCAGGATTCGGTTTCTCATAACCATACAATTATCGTAAAAATTAATAGTCTTTTTCTGGTTACACACGATTTTAACCTTTTTTGAAAATCTTGCAGCTACTTTTGCTTTCATGCGCATCGCCGTCAACGCCATATTTCTTCAGGATAATAAATTAGAAGGTTATGGGCATTATGTAAAAGAGATATTCAGCCGGATAACCCTTAAACACCCAGAGCATGAATTCATTTTTGTTTTCGATCGGCCTTATGATGCGAAGTTTATTTTCGGCCCGAATATTACTCCTATTATTGTTTCGCCACCTGCCAGGCATGCTCTGGCTTTTAAATACTGGTACGATGTAAAAGCACCGCTAGCCCTTCGCCCGTTTAAACCGGATATTTGGGTACAGCCTTATGGATTTTGCAGTCTTACCTCAAAAATTCCACAGGTATTAATCATACACGACCTGGCTTTCCGGCACTATCCTAAGTTCATAGCATGGCATCATCGATGGTACTATCAACACTACACAAAAAAATTTCTGCAAAAGGCAAAGTCGGTAGTTACGGTATCAGATTATTCAAAACAAGATACTATACAACAGTACAAACTGGCGGATAAAAAAATTGATATCGTGTATGGGGCTGCTAAAAAAGATTTTGTGCCTTTGTCCTGGCATGAGAAAGAACAGGTGAAAGAAGGTTTTGCCGAAGGCCGTGAATATTTTTTATTTACAGGGGGTATCCATCCCCGCAAAAACCTCATGAACCTGCTCAAAGCCTTTTCCTTATTTAAAAAATGGCAGCATAGCAATATGAAGTTGTTGGTAGCCGGAAGATTGGCCTGGCAATATGATGAAATAACTGAAAAATTGAAAACCTACAAATACAGAGATGATGTAGTTCTCCTGGGATATTTACCCGATGAGCAACTTGCCCGGATAACTGCTGCTGCTTATGCATTGGTATATCCTTCTTTTTTTGAAGGGTTTGGGTTGCCGATTATTGAAGCCATGCAATGTGAATTGCCTGTAATTACCAGTAATACCGGGAGCATGCCTGAAACAGGTGGCGAGGCAGCATTGTATGCCGACCCTAACGACCCTGAAGCCATTGCCAAACAAATGCTGCGTATTTATAAAGACGAAGCACTAAGGGAGAGATTAATAACGGCAGGTAAAATACAGGCAGCCAAATTCAGTTGGGATAAGGCAGCAGACCAACTCTGGCAGATCATTGTTTCGACTTCAGAAAAACGATAGGTACCCTCAATTCATCATCCGGGGTTTCACCTTACTTTTGCAGTTCTATTATTATCCCGTATTAAACATAAACAGATGAAGAAATCAAGTATTTCTATAGAGATCGAATTAGACGACGACAAAGTACCCCAGCATATCAACTGGAAGGCCTCAGACAGCACGGCAGATATGATGCAGCCGGCCAAATCAATGATGGTGGCTTTTTGGGACGGAGCAGATAAAAGTGCCTTGCGGATAGATTTATGGACAAAAGATATGATGGTAGATGAAATGGCCGATTTCTATTATCAAATTATGATGGGGATGGCTGATACATACCTACGCGCCACACAACAAAATGAATTGGTTGCTGACATGAAAACATTCGCCAAAGATTTTTATAAAAAATTCAAAGACACCCAATTAAAGGAAAATAAATAAAACTATTTATATGAGTTTAGAATTAACGGTAATGGAACAAATGAAAGATGCCATGAAAGCAAAAGACGAAGCACGTTTGCGCGGGCTACGTGCTATCAAGGCCGAAATCATCAAAGTCAAAACAGAACCAGGTGCCCATGGAGTGGTTACTGCAGAAGGAGAATTAAAACTATTGCAGAAACTGGTTAAGTCGCGTAAAGATTCATTGGAAATCTACCAGCAACAAAATAGGCCTGACCTCGCTACCAAAGAATCAGAAGAAATTGCGGTGATCGAAAAATTCCTCCCGCAGCCGTTAACGGAAAACGAATTGAAAGAGGCCGTAGGTAAGATCATTACAGACTTAGGTGCCACCGGTCCGCAGGATATGGGTAAAGTAATGGGCGCAGTATCAAAACAATTAGCCGGAAAGGCAGACGGAAAAACTATTGCAGCAGTTGTGAAAGAATTACTGAGTAAATAAGTCACGGATTTTTAACTTTTATAAAAAATTAATTGATTTTATGAGGTTACCAATAACGATTGAATACTTCTTGACAAGTACTAAAACTAATAGCTAAAAAAATCAAATGGTCATTGATGCCATATTCATTCTGTTGATGATCTTTGCAGTCATCAAAGGGTATAGAAACGGTTTTATTGTAGCCGTTTTTTCATTCCTTGGCATCATCATTGGTCTGGCTGCGGCTATGAAATTATCAACGTTTGTGGCAGGTTGGTTGCGCGATAGCAGCAGTATCTCCGCGGCATGGCTACCTTTTCTTTCATTTGCTTTGATTATGATTGGCGTGATTTTATTGGTGCGCTTAGGGGCAAGGCTTATACAATCTGCCATGGAGCTTATATTGATGGGGTGGCTGAACAAATTAACGGGCATTGTTTTATATGCAGCTTTATATGTTACAGTATTGAGTGTAATACTTTTTTATATGGGCAAAGTACATGTTTTTAAACCAGATACATTTCAGGCATCTGTCACTTATACATTTATACAACCCTGGGGCCCAAAATCCATTCAGCTTTTTGGTGCTGCTATACCACTGTTTAGAGGGATGTTTGAAGAACTTACCCGTTTTTTTGAAAGCATCCATCCAGAGGTTAAATAATTGTTATTGCATATCATAAATCCGCAAGCAGCTTTTTTTGGTGTAAAATCAGTATTTTGCATACATTCTTACGATACAGGAGTGAAGGGGGTTGGCGATTGTTTGTTTTTACATGAGTTTGCTATTATTTGTATCAGGTCCAATAATGCTTGCATAAGAAATTGACTAATGAGCTACGAGATCAAACAACAGGATAAGTTTAAATTTATTGAGGAAGGGGAAGGAGAGCCGTTACTTTTATTACACGGCCTTTTTGGGGCGTTGAGTAATTTTGCTGACTTGGTGGAATACTTCAGGAAAACACATAAAGTAGTTGTGCCTTTGTTGCCCTTATTTGATCTTGACATTTTTCATACTTCTGTAGGCGGATTGGAAAAGTTTGTTCAGAAATTTATTGAGGCCCGGGGTTATATTAATATCCATTTACTTGGTAATTCATTAGGCGGACATGTTGCATTAGTACATATTTTAAAACATCCCGAAAAAATAAAATCGCTTATTCTCACCGGTAGCAGCGGCCTGTTCGAAAATGGAATGGGTGATAGTTACCCCAAACGCGGCGATTATGAATACATCAAAAAGAAAACGCAGTTAACTTTTCATAATCCCGATACCGCTACAAAAGAATTGGTGGATGAAGTATTCGAGATCACCAATAACCGGATAAAAGTTATCAAAATTATTGCGTTGGCTAAAAGTGCTATCCGTAATAACCTTAATGAGGAACTAAACCAGATAAAGCAGCCTACCTTATTAATCTGGGGTAATAACGATACGATTACGCCACCATTTGTGGGACGCGAATTCAACCGTCTTATTCCGAACAGTGAACTGCATTTTGTAGATAACTGCGGCCATGCCCCAATGATGGAAGTACCCGGGGAATTTAACAGGATTTTGGATGATTTTTTAAAGAAGCAAACACAAACCACAACAACTGTGGCGTAGTTTTTGGCGTATATCCAGAAAAGAAACTCATGCTGGCATCACAATTAATCAATTCCGGTTTTCCTGCTGTCAATTTATTAGATAAGCTATCCTTTGCACTGCAATTGATGGATGAATATGATGTACAGCATCTGCCCGTGTTAAGTGAAGAAAAGTACGCAGGCATCATCAGCAAAGACGACCTGCTGGATGGAAGCGAAAACAGTATTATTGCTACCGTAGAAAACACCTTTCAGCGCATCTCGGTAAAAGGAGAAGAACATTTCTTGACGGCACTAAAATTAATCTCAGAAAACGAACTATCACTCTTGCCGGTTATTAATGACCAGCTTGAAATATCAGGTGTTATCCTTGCGAAAGACCTGCTTCATTCTTTATCCCGATATGTGGGTAATGATGATCGGGGTGGTATCATTGTTTTGGAAACAGAGAAGCGCAATTTTTCCGTTGGGGAAATAAGCCGCCTCGTAGAAACAAATGATGCCTACATCACGCAACTGAATACCTACACCGAAGGTGATACGGGTTTGGTGGTGGTTACCATAAAAATTAATAAGATAGAAATTTCAGATATCATTGCTACTTTTCAACGTTATGAATACATCGTACGCTACTATTTTGGCGAAGAAGATTATGCCAATGAACTAAAAGAAAATTACAACCACCTTATCTCTTACCTCAACATGTAGGTTAATGCATGTTATTACCGCATAAGTGCAGAGCGTGAATGATGAAGAGAAATAGATACGTTAATTCACACCCTCGTTACGGATTCACAAAACATGTGCCTGGGCTCGTGATCATATATTCTCCGGATCCAATTATTTCCCAGTTTCTACAGGTATAAAATTGCGCAAGCAACCAAACCCTTATTTTTACGCTCTATTTATCAATCGAATTATTGTAGATGAGGTTATTGCGTGTTATTGTTATTTTCCTTTTCCTGGTACGAACAGAGCCCTCTAATGCACAGGACGTGCGCAAAGCAACTGACTCCACAACCGGCACTTTTCCGGCAACCGTGTTTGACAAAAACACACCCATAATTGTAGGTGATATACAACTCTCCGGCAACAAAAAAACAAAAGATTTTATTGTTTTGCGCGAAGTGCCATTTCAAAAAAGTGACCGCCTGTTACAGGTTGATATAGATAAACGCCTGGTGCTTGCCCGCCAACAATTAATGAATACGGCATTGTTTGTAGATGTAACTGTATCTGTCTCATCGCGTATAGGGAATGTATGGAGTATTCGTATTGATATGAAAGAACGTTGGTACCTTTTTCCCCTGCCTTATTTCAGGTTGGTTGACAGGAATTTTAGCCAATGGTGGGTAGAACAGAAACGTAGTTTAGACAGGGTTAACTATGGTGTAAAATTTATACAGAATAATGTAAGTGGCCGCAACGATAACCTGGATATCTGGCTGATTAGCGGCTACACTCAACAGATAACACTGCGTTATAACCTGCCTTTCTTTGATAAAAAATTGAAGAGTGGTTTTAATGTTGGGCTCATCTATGCCACACAAAAGGAAGTGAACTATGCAACGGGTGATAACAAGCAATTATTCTTTAAACAGGACCAGATTGTAAAAAAAGTAACCCGTTTTGATTTTACCTATTCTTACCGGCCCGATGTAAAACAAAGGCACTATTTAAGGGTATCTTATAATGATGAACAGGTATCAGATACGATATTAAAGATCAATCCGGCGTTTTATCCCGGTCAGCGGAGCCGGATGCAGTTTATTGATTTCGGGTATCAATACAAATATTATAATGTTGATTATATCGCGTATCCTGCCAAAGGTTTTTTGTTCGAAGGGAATATATACAAACGCGGATTGGATAATGTGGCCAATCTCTGGCAGGTAAATGGACGGGCAGTTTATTCTATTCCACTTTCAGCCAATTCCTTTCTTCACATTGAAGGCCTGGCAACGCTTAAAATACCTTTCAATAATTATTTTGTAAACCAACGATTATTTGGCTACGGCTATTTTCAAATGAGGGGATTGGAGTACAATGTGGTTGATGGAGTTCTTGGCGGATTAGTAAAAACAACCCTGCATAAAAAGGTACTTTCCTTTATTGTCCGAAACCCGTTCCCCAGCAAAACACACGACAAAATCCCTTTCCGCATTTTCCTGAAAGCCTATGGCGACCTGGGTTACGGATACACCAAAACACCCGATATCACCAATACCCTCAACAATAAACTGCTCCGTACCTGGGGTTTTGGTATGGATATCATCTCCATTTATGATTTTGTATTTAAAATTGAATACAGCTTTAACCAACTGGGCAGGGATGGCTTATATTTACAGACGAGAAACGATTTTTAGAAACTTGCGAAATTGAAAATAAGCGGGCAGTAATTTTCAAATTTTCAAATTTTCAAATTTTCAAATTCAACAATGAAAGTAGCTATTTACAGCCGTGGTTTGGATTTTGAACAGGAGAACCCACTCCTGATTTTACTGGAAGAATTAACCCGTTACGATACATCCATCCTTATTTTTCAACAGTTACTCGAACAGTTCACTTTGCCGAAACACCTGTATGATAAAATGATACCTTTTAAAACCTCCGACGACCTTGATGACCAGATAGACTGTCTCATAAGCCTTGGTGGCGATGGTACCCTCCTGGATACGGTAGCATTGGTGAAAGATAAAAACATACCCATCCTCGGTATCAATTTCGGCAGGCTTGGTTTTTTGGCAAGTATCAGTAAAGATGAATTAGCCAGTGCTGTTGATTCATTAATGAACCATACCTTCCTCATTGATAAAAGAACCCTCATTCACCTCGACTCAAACGAAAAACTTTTTGGCGAAACGCCTTTTGCGTTAAACGAGTTCGCCATCCATAAAAGAGATACCTCACCCATGGTTAAAATTCATACATATTTGAACGGGGAGTTTTTAAATACATATTGGGCAGATGGTTTGATCGTATCTACACCCACCGGCTCAACCGGTTATAATTTAAGCTGCAATGGCCCTATCATGTTTCCTGAATCGGCCAGTTTTGTAATAACGCCGGTGGCACCGCATAACCTCAACGTCCGCTCAATCATAGTACCCGATACAAATGTTATTTCATTTGAAGTAGAGGGCCGGGGCGAGCAGATTATTTGCGCATTGGATGCCCGAAGGGAGATCGTAAGTAAAAGTATACAACTGGCGGTTCGACGGGAAAAATTCGGGGTAAACCTGCTCCGGCTGAATGAAAACAGCTTTCTTTCTACCCTCCGTTCCAAACTTACCTGGGGGCTGGATAAAAGAAATTAACTTTTGTTGTATTAAAATTTGACGGTATTTTACAATTCCTAGAAGAACCGCCTGATTATGTTTAAAAAAACCATTGGTATATTATTCCTAATTGTGGGGCTGCAACAAGCCAACGCCCAGGTAATGGATGCTTTTGTGCACCAGGGTGAAATTGGTATTTCGGCAGGATTAGCCCATTATTTTGGCGACCTTAACCCGAATTCAGCCATTAACAGGCCCAAAACGGCGGCAGGTGTATTCTTTAGAAAACAGATTAGCAACTATATCGGAATAAGGGTTTCAGGTGATTATGCCTTGCTTGGCTATTCTGATGTGTATAGCAATAATCCGGTGCAGGTGGCCCGTAACCTTAGTTTTAACACCAATGTATGGGAACTGAGTGTGGCAGGTGATTTTAATTTTTTCGAGTTTCATCCAGGCTTTGAAGGCTATGAGTTTACCCCCTACGTGGGTCTGGGACTCGGCGTTTTTTCTTTCGACCCCTATGCTTATCTAAGCGGGGAGAAATATTTATTACGCACCTTAGGTACAGAAGGCCAGGGGAGTGCCCAATACCCGAATTTGCAGCCATATAGCCCCATCGCTATTAGTATACCTTTTACTTTAGGTGCCAAATATGCATTGAGTGCGAAAACAAATGTTTTCGCAGAACTTACTTACCGCTTTACCAATACAGATTACCTGGATGATGTAAGCGGTTCATATGCCCCCGATGCATTTCCGCCATTACCCGATGGCTCCCCATCACCCGGCTTTTTACTGCAGGACAGGAGTTATGAGACGGGTAGTTCTATTGGCGTAAAAGGTAAACAAAGAGGGAATAGCCTTCAAAAAGATGCATTTGCTACGTTTAAAGTTGGGATATCATTTAACCTGCAATCGTACCGCTGCCCTATCCCCACACATAAATAATAACCTATTAAGGAATATCACTTTTTTCTTCACTTCACCATTCATTATTCCTTGTTACATATTCGATATTAAAAAGAGAGAATTTAGTCAAACACAATAATATCATTACCCTCTTTTTTCTCCTAATTTAAATCCCGCCAAACCGTTGATTTTGCTAAATTTGCTGCCTAAATGAAGGTATGAACATGGAGGAAGGCCTGAAAGAACGGATTGATAAGGAGCGGCTGCCACATCATATTGCTATAATTATGGATGGTAATGGGCGCTGGGCCGAAGAAAAAGGCCAAGAGCGCTTGTATGGACACTACCAAGGTGTGGAAAGCGTTCGTAATATCGTGGAAGGTAGTGCCGAACTGGGCATACAATACCTTACCCTGTATGCATTTAGTACAGAAAACTGGGACCGGCCGCAGCAGGAAGTTGAGGGCCTGATGACCTTACTGGTAGATACCATTCACAAGGAAGTGCCTATCCTGAATAAAAATAATATCCGCCTGCATGTTATCGGTGATTTGAATATGTTACCCAAATTTGCCCACGACGAATTGCAGGAAGCATTGGAAATGACCAGTCACAATACCGGACTGAACCTCATAATGGCATTGAGTTACAGCAGCCGGTGGGAACTGGTAAATGCGGTGAAAAATATCGGACTGGATGTAAAAGCCGGGAAAATAGACCCCGCTACCATTAACCAGGATACCTTGCAGCAGTACCTTACCACCAGCCAGTTTCCCGATCCGGAACTGATGATACGGACCAGTGGCGAATACAGGATCAGTAATTTTTTGTTGTACCAGTTAGCCTACGCCGAATTATATTTTACCAACACCCGTTGGCCCGATTTCCGTAAAGAAAACCTGTATGAAGCCATTTTGGACTTTCAGGCCAGGGAAAGGAGATTTGGCAAAACCGGGCAACAAATACAGGAGGAAACCCAATTGGCATAGCAATCATTAATACCACCAGTTTACATGGTGCAGGGGATTTAACAAACACTTTTCATTATTCAGGTTAATTTGCCCCGCCTAAAAACCCGAACCAAATCGCTGAAAGATACCCGTCTGTTCTTTCAGTCAGCAACATCACAAACCGAAACCGGATGCAGAAAGTATACAAAATTTTAGTGTTGGCTTTAGTAACATCGCTCGTGAGTTTCTCGGCGCGATCCCAGGAAAGAATGGGGTCTGATACAACAATCACCAATATTGAAGCAGACTTGCTCAATATATTTAATCAAAAACCAACCAAAAAATATAAGGTATCCGCTGTAAAAGTGGTAGGTAACAAGTTCTTTGATGAGAACCTACTGATCTCTATTGCCAATATTAATGTGGGTGATGAGGTGTCCATTCCCGGGGGCGATAATTTTTCGAAAGCCATTACCAAACTGTGGGGACAGAACTATTTTAGCAATGTTGAAATCTTTATTACCAAATTAACAGGTAAAGATATTGAAGTTGAAATTTCGGTTACAGAAAGGCCAAGGTTATCTAAGTTCTTTTTTAAAGGCATCCGTAAAGGCGAAGGCGATGACCTGTCAGGTAAGACAGGACTGATACCTAACCGTGTGATTACTGAAAATATGAAAATCTCGGCTGTAGAAGCCATCAAAAAATATTATGCCGAAAAAGGGTTCCGTGATTCAAGGGTTAAGATTGTAGAAAGAAAGGACTCAACTTTCGATAATACACTGGCATTGGATTTTATGATAGATAAAGGGCCTAAAGTAAAAATCAATAATATCAACTTTGGCGGCAATACCGTTGATGCATCCAAACTGAAGAAACAGCTGAAAGGAACGAAAGAAAAATCAAGGTTAACACTTCATCCCGAACTGGATAAAGGCCAGATTGTTGAAGTAAAAAATTATTCGTTCAACGAATACCTGAAAGAAAATGGGTTCCTGGTTTTCAGCAAAACAAAAAAAATACTGGATCCTTATGTACGGTTGAAATTAAGCTCAGCTAAATTCGACGAGAAAAAATACATAGAAGACAAAGATAATGTTCTCGGCTACTATAACACACTCGGTTACCGCGATGCCACGATTGAAAAAGATACCATTTACCATACTAAGCGCGGGGAAGTGAATATTGACATGAAGATGAACGAGGGGCATAAATACTACTTCGGCAATATCGGTTGGAGAGGTAATACTAAATTTACCGATTCTGTATTAACGGCCATACTGGGCATACGGAAAGGAGACACTTATAACCTGGAAATACTAAACAAAAAATTAGGAAAATCTTCCGGCCCCGAAGGTGGTGATATCAGTGGTTTATACCAAGATGATGGTTACCTGTTCTTCCGAACCGATCCTGTAGAAACCGCTGTATATAATGATACCATTGACTTTGAGATACGTATTGTTGAAGGTCCGCAAGCAACCATTAAAAATATACGAATTACCGGAAATGACCGTACAAAGGAATATGTTATCCGTCGTGAATTACGTACTATTCCGGGCGAAAAATTCCGCCGTTCAGAACTGATCCGTTCTATCAGGGAACTTTCTCAGCTCAATTATTTCAATCCGGAAAAAATAAATCCGGTTCCGGTTCCCAACCAGGAAGATGGAACGGTTGACATCAATTACAACGTAGAAGAAAAATCCAGCGACCAGTTAGAACTGAGTGCAGGCTGGGGCGGTGCAATTGGTTTAACAGGTACCTTGGGTGTATCTTTTAATAATTTCTCTATACGGAATATCTTCAAAAAAACAGCATGGGATCCATTGCCAATGGGTGATGGGCAAAAACTGAGTTTACGCGTACAGAGTAATGGTAAAGCATTCCGTTCGTATAATTTCTCTTTTACAGAACCTTGGTTGGGCGGTAAAAAAAGAAATGCATTAACGGTTAGTGTTTTCAATACAAAGTATGGTCAAACCTACGACCCGCTTACGGGCCAATACAATCCAAATGTTGCCGATTCAAGATATATTTCTACTACCGGTGCAACTGTTAGTATTGCCAAACAATTAAAATGGCCGGATGATTACTTCTCATTATCAATGGGCATTAACTACACGCGTTATAAGTTAAGTAATTACCTCATTGACCCAACAAATCTGCCAGGGTTCGAAAATGGTGTGGTAAACAACATCAACTTTAAAGTCGCCCTGCAGCGCTCATCAGTTAACCAGCCATTGTTTCCGAGCTCCGGTTCAACTTTCCTGTTAAGTTTACAGGTAACACCGCCATATTCCTTATTTGATAAAGGCATAGCTACAGCGGCTAATCCATACAATTTCATTGAATACCATAAATGGAGGTTTAACGGCGAATGGTATGTGCCATTGGGTAAACCGCATGGTGAGGAAAGAAACAAACAGTTTGTATTAAAGGCATCTGCTAAATACGGGTTCCTGGGCCGATTTAGTCCTGATCTGAAAATATCTCCATTTGAAAGGTTCCAGGTAGGTGACGCCGGATTGAGTAACCAGTTTGCTTTACTAGGCTATGATATCATTGCACACAGGGGCTATCCTGTATATGATAATTCAAATCCCAAAATCAATCCTGACAAACAATCGGCCAGTCAATACTTTACTATTTTTAACAAATACACACTTGAATTGCGTTATCCATTGAGCCTTAACCCGAGCAGTACCATTTACGCACTTGGCTTTTTTGAAGCGGCCAATGGCTGGTACACGTTTAAAGACTATAATCCTTTTAAACTCAGGCGGTCTGTTGGATTGGGCATGCGCTTCTTCCTGCCGATGTTTGGTTTGCTCGGATTTGATTATGGCATAGGATTGGATAGGTTTACAGCAGGAGGTTCAACAAAAGACGCAGCAAGGTTTACCTTTATGCTGGGCTTTGAACCGGAATAAACCAATAAACAAACCCTAAAACCCTGTTTATGAAAAAAATATTACTCCTTTGTGTCGCTTTCCTGTCATTTGCTTTGGCAACTCAGGCCCAACGGTATGCCATTATCGATACCAAGTACATACTTAACAAAATACCTGAATACAAAGACGCGGATAAGAAATTACAGCAGGTAGGCGAACAATGGCAGAAAGAAATAGATGATAAACAAGCCCAGTTGGATAAGATGTATAAAAACTATGACGCTGAACAGTTTATGCTGACTGACGACCTGAAAAAGAAAAGGGAAGATGAATTGTTTGTAAAAGAAAAAGAAATTCGAGACCTGCAAAAAAGGCGTTTTGGATACGAAGGCGACCTTTTCAGGGAAAGGCAGCGGTTGGTAAAACCATTGCAGGATAAAGTGTATAATGCAGTACAGAAAATAGCCGTGGCAAGATCTTACGATTTTGTACTGGACAAAAGTGAAGGAATTACCATTATATTTGCCGACCCAAAACTG
The DNA here is from genome assembly GCA_043717145.1 of Chitinophagaceae bacterium. GTDB lineage: Bacteria > Bacteroidota > Bacteroidia > Chitinophagales > Chitinophagaceae > Sediminibacterium. The sequence continues at coordinate 36,791 of JAYSXR010000031.1, forward strand.
GATAGAAGCGATGATGTCTTAAAGGAATTGGGTATTAAAAAATAGTTCAAACTAAAATCAATTATAAATTCACTACAATGAAGAAATTACTATTTGTGTGCGTGGCTTTTGCAGCAAGCCTTTTATTTTCGAAAAACACAAGTGCACAACAGGCTAAGATCGGCTACTTTGATGAGCAACAAACCTTATCATTATTTCCAGGTATCGCCAGGATTGATACGCTGATGGGAATCTACCGGACCGACTCGTTAGGGGTTGAGTATAATTATACCTATAGTGATTACCAGCGAAGGGACAGCATTTTTAGAAGGGATTCTCTTTCTATGCCTGCCAAAGCAAGGGAATTGGCTATTGGTGAGTTGAACCGTGCGAAATATAAATTAGTTAACTGGCAGGAATATTCACGCCAGATGGAAGAAGCCAAGCTGGAACAATTGCTTACCCCATACAAGCAAAGAATGTTTGATGCAATGAAACTTGTTATCGCAGAGCAGAAATACACAATGGTTTTAAATGAATCATCATTATCAATTTATGGACCTAAACCATTGCTGGATAATCTTTCTATCCGTGTAGCAATGAAACTGAAACTGCCATTACCTAAAGAAGTGGAAGATGCTTGGAAAGCAGCCTTAAATGGTGGATCTTCTGCCCCTGCCAAAAAATAATTCGCTGTAAAGCGCATATATAATCTGAATAAGAACCCCGTCCTGCCGATGGGGTTCTTATTTTTGTGGTATGCAAGCAAAAAGCCCGATAGGTGTTTTTGATAGTGGTTATGGCGGTTTGACTATTTTGAAGGAAATAGTAAAACAACTGCCGGAATACGATTATATCTATATGGGTGATAATGCCCGTGCCCCTTACGGCCCACGTTCTTTTGATACAGTGTACCACTATACCCTTGAAGCGGTTCAATGGTTCTTTGCGCAGGGCTGCGAGCTGGTGATCCTTGCCTGCAATACGGCTTCGGCCAAAGCACTAAGAACTATACAGCAAAAAGACCTGCCGAAATTGGCCCCCACTAAAAGGGTATTAGGCGTAATCAGGCCCACTACAGAAATTATAGGCAATTATACTAAAACCGGAAAAGTAGGTGTACTGGGCACAGCCGGAACGGTGCAAAGCGAAAGCTACCCAATTGAAATCGCTAAATTTTTCCCGCAGGTAAAAGTGTACCAGGAAGCCTGCCCCATGTGGGTGCCCTTAATAGAAAACAACGAATACAATAAGCCCGGTGCCGATTATTTTGTACAAAAACACCTGGATAATTTAATGGGTATTTCGGCAGGAATTGATACGATACTGTTGGCCTGTACGCATTATCCTTTGCTGATAAACAAAATAAGGGCCTGCGTGCCTCCCGGAATCACCATTATATCTCAGGGTGAAATCGTGGCCCGGAGCCTTGCCACTTATTTAAAAAAACATTCAGAACTAGCCGGAAAAATCAGTAAAAATGGCCAGATTAGTTTTTTTACCACCGATTCCACTACCGATTTTAATAGCCATGCCAGTAAATTCTTCGGCAAAACGGTACGATCTCAACACCTCGATCTCGGCATAAAATGAAGTAAAACAGGTACAGAATTGATTTTTTAACCAAAAAACGCAATTCTAACATCCAATTTCTAACTTTAATCCCCTACTTTTGCCGTCCTTTCACAAGCAGCAGTATGGTGACTGCAAGCATGAAACGAAACAATATTACCGCGTTAGTAAAAAATAGAGATCATGAAACGTACATTCCAACCACACAAACGTCGTCGTAAAACCGTTCACGGTTTCCGCAAACGTATGGAATCTGCCAATGGCCGTAAAGTATTGTCCAGCCGCAGAGCGAAAGGTCGCAAGAAACTTAGTGTTTCCAGCGAAAAGGGATTAAAATAAAACCTTACCCCCAATCTCCAGGGAGGGGGCTTAAGAAAAAATATGGCCTCATCTTTTTGATGAGGCTTTTTTAGTGGTATATTAAATGTAAACTGACAATTATTCACGACTCACTACTCCCGATTAAAGCCCTTTTGGTTTAGTATTTCAATGACATCAATATATTCATATCATTCAAAAGAAAAACTCAAAAGTCGTAAGATGCTGGACCAGCTTTTTACCAAAGGCCGGTCGTTTTCTGTGTTTCCGATAAAAGTTTTTTACATGCCTTTGTCTGAAGTGGTTGATCATCCTGTAAAAGCGGGTGTAGGTGTAAGCGCTAAAAATTTTCGGAAAGCCGTTCAAAGAAATCGGATCAAGCGTTTATTGCGGGAAGCTTACCGGTTGAATAAAACAATATTGCCTGCGAATGTGGATAGAAAACCGGTGGCTATATTTTTTTTATACATCGGCAAAGAAATGCCCGACTTTGTTTTGTTGAATGAAAAGATGCCATTAGTATTAACCAAACTAGAATCAGCCATTGCCTGATACTGATCCAATACCCGACCATTCCCGCTCAGCTATCAGGTGGCTATTGATTCTAATCAGTTACCCGTTTATATTACTTATCAAAATCTACCAATATATAATTTCACCTGCTATCGGCCCCAAATGCAGGTTTACGCCTACCTGTTCCCAATATGCTATTCAGACGCTTAAAAAATATGGAATACTAAAGGGGGGATGGCTTGCGGTAAAACGTATCAGCAGTTGTAGGCCTGGTGGTGGACATGGATATGATCCTGTTCCATGAGAATTTTCAATCGTAAAAATCCAATATTATTTTATTTTTTTTCTCCAACAGTCAGTGCTTCTAATCTGGTAATCATTTCCCTGATTTCTTTAATGCTGTAAAACCTATACACTTCGGGGTCTTTACCATCTACTTTTTCTGCTGAGCGCATCTGATGGTAAGGGCCAACAATAATAGCATCTTTATTATCGGTGATCTTAGCAGCGTGGTTAGGCAGTATGAAAAAATTACGGTTGGCGGTACTAACATTTTTTCCTTCAGCTAAAAGCTGCAACGAATCTATCTTTTGTTTCAGGGTTTCCTGTGAGATCATATTCTGGGCTAGCTTCGGATCGCTGTACTTCTGGTAACTGCCAATGATGGTATCATTTTTTACATTGATAATGTAATAGCCGTTCTCCAGTAATTCAACCGTTGCCTCACCGGCTGGGGTAGATAAGTTGAAAATAATCTTACCTCCGTTCATGATCACTAATTGCTCTTCGTGGCTGGCCCCATCTTTGGCTTTAATGGTTTTGGCATCGGTATTAATATCGGCTTTTCCTTTACTCATAACCAATATTCGCTTTTCCCTGTCGCAGGAGGATAATAAGATGACCACACTCAGTAAAGCAATTATTTTTTTCATAAACAGGTTTTAATAAAAAGTCCCGCTGGTTAGCGGGACCTAAAATAATACTATTTTTCGAGAGGCGTTATTTTGCTGAGGTAAGACGCTCGGCTACTTTATTCCAGTTCACTACATTCCAGAAAGCGGCCAGATAATCGGCACGGCGGTTCTGGTATTTAAGGTAATAGGCATGTTCCCAAACATCGGCTCCGAGAATAGGTGCACCTTTTACGTCTGCAATATCCATCAAAGGGTTATCCTGGTTAGGGGTTGAGGATACTTCTAGTTTGCCATCTTTTACAATCAACCATGCCCAACCACTTCCGAAGCGGGTCATACCGGCTTGCGCAAATTTTTCTTTGAATGCATCGAAAGAACCGAATGCTGCATTGATAGCATCGGCCATAGCGCCCGAAGGGGCCCCACCTGCATTTGCTGCCAGGCTTTCCCAGAAAAAAGTATGGTTCCAGTGACCGCCGCCGTTGTTGCGTACAGCAGGACTGATAGAACCGGCTGCTGCAACCAGATCAGCCAATGCTTTTCCTTCATTGGGGGTGCCGGCAACGGCTTTATTCAGGTTGTCAACATAGGCTTGATGATGTTTGCCATGGTGAATCTGCATGGTAGTCGTATCAATATGCGGCTCGAGTGCATCGTGTGCATAGGGTAAGGGAGCTAATGTAAATGACATGATTATTAATTTAGGATTTGAAATTGCTGGTGGATAGACAAATTTACAGTTGTTCGGTCGATAACGATACGGCTAGTATGATTTCTTTCTTAATTCGAAAAGGATGTAGGAATTATGTAAGGATTGCTTTAGCGGTTAGCGTTTAGTTTTAAAAAAAGACCGCATCAGGAAGGCGCATTCATCCTGCAAAATACCTTTTACCAGTTCTGTTTTGGGGTGAAAGGGCCAGGTTTCTTTGGTTATGTGCTTATAACCATTTTTTTCATCGGATGCGCCATAAACAACTTTCCCTATTTTACTCCAGTACAAAGCACCGCAACACATCAGGCAGGGTTCTACAGTTACATAGAGGGAAGCTTCGGGGAGGTACTTGGATCCTAAATAGTTAAATGCAGAGGTAAGTGCCAATATTTCTGCATGGGCGGTGGCATCTTTCAATAACTCAACCTGGTTATGGCCACGGGCGATGATTTTGTTGTTGATTACCACTACCGCTCCTACAGGTACTTCATCTGCATCGTAAGCAAGCTGTGCTTCTTTTAAAGCCTGCTGCATAAAATAAATATCATCGTATTCTAACATTTGATAACTATTTGGTGTTGGAAATACCATTCCAAAATCTTTTACTTTCTTTAGTATTTCCAGTTTGGTTATTTCACCCGGTTAATCCTTTCAATGGTGATGGCTATCCGTTTTTCCTTACTTACAGCTGTTTTTGCCAGAGCGATCCAGGTAACATATTCATTTCTATGGCGGGAGGTGAATCGATTAAAGGCCGCCGCTGTGTTTTTATTTTTCTTTAATGCAATGGCCAGTTCAGCGGGTATAGGTAATTCTTTTTTAATGGTTGCTTTGGGTTTTAAAGGGAGCTTGATACCTGCTTCATTCAACCCTACGGCTTCTTTAATTTAAGCGATCAGTATTTTATCTGAAGGCAGATCTTTCAGAGAAATGATCCTAGTAAAATGCCCCATAGCACCGCGGCCTTCTGTTTCCAGAATATTCTTCGGTTCTTTCATAATCGCCGCTTACCGGAAACCAAACGCGCAATGTTCTTTAAAAGATGCCATGCTGCAAACAGTTCCCTTATGAATAAAATGTGGAAAGTTCCATTTGATGGTTTCTTCTACAGCAGGGTAAGCTGTATGTAACAGTAACCTGATAAGTTGCAGGATAGGTTTTGCAAAAGGATCGGCTTTTGCAATATAAGCATCTACACGTGGATCAATCTTTGGCATAGCAGAAGGGTTTAAAAAAGGGATTGGGAAATTCTGCAATTGAATACCTTTTTTTGTGAATCAATTTCAAAATTTTCCAATCCCCAATTCCAAAATGTACTGATAGGCATTATGCTGGATAAAACCGTATTATAGTTTTTGTATCATGATGTTTTTAAACCACACATCATTGCCATGGTCCTGTAAAGCAAAATGACCTTTGAAAATGGTGGCAAAATCGGGCCATTCCTTGAACTTGCTGCCGGCAATCATTTTCTTCCAATTATCATCTCCATAAGTGGTTGACAGAACGGTTACGCCATTTAATATAAATTCAAGCTTACCCCTGTTACAGATCATCTCTGCCCTATTCCATTCGCCTACTGCTTTCACAACACCTTCTTTTCCTGCAATCAGGTCGTACAGGTTACCTGCCCTGTGTTTGGGAATCTTACCATCAGGATGCCCATCATTATCCAGTACCTGCATTTCAGGACCTGTATAATAAGTCTGTTTGTATTTAACGGTATCTTCCTGCACCCAGAAAAGCACACCACTATTTCCATTCTTTGCAATCTTCCAGTCTAATTTCAGGTGAAAATTTTCATATTCCTTATTGCTTACAAGGTCTCCCGAACCTTTTTCCGATTTGTCTTTTTTTGATCCGTTAAAGAAAATAGAACCATCCTCTACTTTCCAGGAAGCATTAACTGTCATTTTCCCATAAGTATGCCAGCCTTTGAGTGACTTGCCATCAAATAAGGAGGTCCAACCCTTTTCTTTCCGAATGAGGCTATTTACCGGAGTAATTTCTTTAGGTGTAAATGCCATTAAGCCAAGGGTGAAAATGGTAATTGCTGAAAATGATTGCATGATTATTTATTTCGGAGTAAAAGAATGTATTTAACCATTTGTTTGGCATCAGATTCGCTGAGGGCTGCATGCGGAGTCATAGGGATGGCACCCCAAACTCCGGATCCCCCTTTTAAAACTTTACTGGCGAGTAGTGCAACATTTGCATCTGTATTTTCATACTTGGCAGCAACATCCCTATAGGCAGGACCAATAAGTTTTTCATTCACTTTATGACAGGTGAGGCAGTCTGATTTGGCGATCAGCTCGAGCCCTTTCTGGTAGTCGGGATTTGCGCTTAAATCGTTGGCGGCGGCGGCGGGCGCCGTAGCTTTGGCATCTTTGTTTTCTGTGCTATTACTGCTACACGCACCAATAAAAACCAATAAGGCAATGGCTACATAATACTTTTTCAAGGCGGATAGATTTTTTTAATTACAAAATTTGCATTATCCATAGTCTATGGACGATATGAAGATATTAATCAATTCCTAAAATACGGCGATTAAAATTTTCATCAGAACCGGTTCCGGCAAAATCATCGAAAGCCTTGTCGGTTACTTTAATAATATGTTTTTTGATGAATGGCGCACCTTCCGCTGCACCTGTTTCGGGGTGTTTAATGGCACATTCCCACTCCATTACAGCCCAGCCTTTATAATTATATGCTGCCAGTTTACTGAAGATGGAACTGAAGTCAACCTGCCCATCGCCCAGTGAACGGAACCGGCCTGCACGGTCAATCCAATTTTGGTAGCCGCCATACACGCCCTGCTTGCCGGTTGGATTAAATTCAGCATCTTTTACATGAAACATTTTTATGCGTTCATGGTAATGGTCAATATAACTTATATAGTCGAGGCACTGCAAAACAAAATGTGAAGGATCGTATAATAAACAGGCTCTGGTATGGTTGTTTACTTTTTCCAGGAACCTTTCATAGGTTACCCCATCATGAAGGTCTTCTCCGGGATGTATTTCATAACAGAGATCTACACCCGATTGATCGAACGCATTCAATATCGGTAACCAGCGTTTACCTAATTCTGTGAAACCGGTTTCTACTAAACCGGCAGGCCGTTGGGGCCAGGGATATACGGTATGCCATAAAAGTGCACCGCTAAATGTAGCATGAGCGTTCAATCCTAAATTTTGCGAAGCTCTCGCAGCATATTTTAATTGCTGAACGGCCCATTCGGTTCGCGCTTTGGCATTACCGCGAACGTTTTCGGGCGCAAAACCATCAAACAAAAGATCATAGGCCGGGTTTACAGCTACCAACTGGCCCTGTAAATGGGTTGATAATTCGGTGATCTCCATTCCTGCTGACTGTACTATACCGTTCAGTTCATCACAATAGGTTTTGCTTTCTGCTGCTTTCTGCAGATCAATACAACGGCTATCCCAGGTAGGTAGCTGTACACCGGTAAAACCCAATGATGAGGCCCATTTGCAGATAGATGCCAGTGAATTGAAAGGTGCTTTATCTCCCAAGAACTGTGCAAGGAAAATGCCGGGGCCTTTGATGGTGGTCATGTGTAGTTAAAATTTATTTTCAATTTAATTGTATATGTGAATCGGGAGACATTAGTTATGACTTAGACAACAAATTAACTACTCACGATTAAGGTCTCACGATTCACACTTTCCTAAAGCTCATACTTCGTCCACTTCTTATCCGATGCTCCTGATGCTACAACATTATCTATAAAGGCCATTCCGCGGATACCGTCTTCAAAAGAAGGAAAATCAAGGATTTCTTTAGAAGGTATGGTACCATCAATTTTTGCAGAAAGGGTGAGGGCAAAATTGCGGTAGATATTTCCAAATGCTTCCAGGTAACCTTCTGGATGTCCGCCGGGTGTGCGGCAATTATGGGTGGTGAAGCTGGATAACCTATCGCTGTAGTTGCCACCAGCACGTAATATCTGTGTAGGTTGATCGAGCCATCTTACTAATAAAGTATTGGGCTCGTGTTGTGCCCATTCAATGCCTCCTTTCTCACCATACACGCGGATCTTCAAAGCGTTTTCTTCACCGGCGGCTACCTGCGATGCCATGAGAACACCGGCGGCACCGTTATCAAACTTCAGTAATACATTGCCATCATCATCCAGCGCGCGGCCTTCTACCATAATGTTCAGGTCGGCACAGAGATGTGTGATCTTTGCACCGGTAATGTATTCAGATAAATGGGCAGCATGGGTGCCAATATCACCCATACAACCGCTTTTCCCCGATTTTTTCGGATCGGTACGCCAGGCAGCCTGGGCATTGCCTTCTCTTTCACTCAGCTTGCTTAACCAGCCTTGTGGGTATTCAACCCAAACTTTTCTAATCTTGCCCAACACGCCTTCTGCCACCATGGCTTTTGCCTGTTTTACCATAGGGTAGCCCGAGTAAGTATGGGTAAGGCAGAGGATCAAACCGGTTTCTTCTACTTTCTTTTTTAATTGTTTGGCTTCATCAAGGGTGAAAGTCATGGGTTTTTCTATCACTACGTTAAAACCATGGTCCAGGGCCATCATAGCTGGGGCAAAGTGCGCAAAATTTGGGGTAACTATGGTAACAAAATCCATGCGTTTATCGGCCGGAAGCCGGCTTTCTTTGGTGATCATCTCTTCAAAAGTAAGATAGGTCCTGTCTGGAGAAAGAAACAGCATCTTACCCGAGGCCTTCGCAACTTCAGGGTTAATACTTAAAGCACCACATACGATTTCGATAAGACCATCCATATTAGCGGCAAGCCGGTGTATGGCACCGATAAAAGCATCTTTACCACCACCTACCATACCCATTCTGAGTTTACGATTCATGATTCATTGTTTTTTAAGAATGTTACTTGTTTATTGATAGAAATGTTGTTGATATTCAGGAAAGTTGTAAAGCTTATAAAAAAAAATGATGAACAGTGATTTTTTACATCCCGATATAAAAATAAAAAATTACATTTAGCCAACGATTGCTTTTTCAACCAACTATTAACGATATGCAAACCAATGTACATCATAGTAAGTTATTCCTTGCCAGCCGTATTGCCCTGATTTTCACTTCTATGACCTTTGTCTTTCGTGCCTCACTGGAAGGTGTTTGGGGAGATGCTTTTCATTTGACCAAAGAACAGCTCGGCTGGATATTCAGTCCCGCCTTCTGGGGTTTTACATTGGCTATGATATTCGGCGGACCATTATGTGATGTGATCGGGATGAAGAAACTGCTGGTGCTTGCCTTTGTTGGACATATTGCAGGTGTGATCATTTACCTCGTAGCCAAAGATGCCACGATGTTGTTTGTTGGTACCTTATGTATAGGCGTAGGTAATGGAATGGTGGAAGCTGCCTGTAATCCTCTCGTGGTAACCTTGTATCCCGATAATAAGACTACGATGCTTAACCGTTTTCATGTTTGGTTCCCGGGTGGCTTTGTTATTGGGGGCTTGCTGTCCTATTTATTTATAGATACATTACATCTCGACTGGCATATCCTTGTCGCTACATTATTTATACCTGCAGCTATCTATGGATTCATGTTCCTAAAAATGACATTCCCGCAAACGGAAAGAGTTACCAATGGTGTGAGTACGGGGCAGATGTTCAGGTCCTGCCTCCAACCTTTATTCATTGTGATGCTGCTTTCCATGTTCCTTACCGCGGCAACCGAGCTTGGTACCAACCAATGGTTGGTCGCTTTACTTCAAGGAGCAGGCGTTTCTGGAATACTGGTGCTTGTATTTATCAATGGATTGATGGCGATAGGAAGGTCATTTGCCGGTCCGGTAGTGCATAAGCTTAACCCTAACTTGATGCTGATACTTTCTTCAATATTAGCAGCTATAGGCCTATTTTTACTTAGTAAAACAACAGGATATGCAGCATTTGGGGCAGCGTTTATCTTTGCTGCGGGTGTTTGTTTCTTCTGGCCCACCATGCTTGGTTTTGTGGCAGAGTATCTACCTAATACAGGTGCTTTAGGATTATCATTAATGGGCGGAGCGGGAATGTTCTCAGTGTCCCTTATCGTTCCAAGTATGGGAAAATGGTATGATGACTTTAAAGCTGCAGCCGTAACGGCCAATGCTGTCAACCCAGATGCAGTAGCCGGATCAAATACCTTTATGAAAGTGGCTATCATGCCTGCTATATTAGTTATGGTATTTACTATCATTTACCTAGTTATGCGAAAAAGATACCAAGCGCATAAAATGCTGCAGGAAAAACATGCTATCTAAAAAAATCACTAACAAATAATGACAGACCATCCCAACAGGAGGCACGCAATCAAAAGTATTATAGCTAGTTCAGCTGCTCTGGCTGCAGGAACTGTATTGCCTTCTTTTAGCCCTGCTGACAAAAAAACAGCCATGTTGAAAGGCAATATCCAACATTCTGTTTGCCGTTGGTGTTTTAATGATACACCATTAGATCAGCTCTGCGCTTTTGGTAATGAGATCGGTTTAAAAGGCATTGACCTGGTAGGACCCAAAGACTGGGATACACTTAAAAAATACAACCTGATTTCCACCATGTGCAATGGTGCCGAGATCAGTTTATCAAAAGGCTGGAATGATAAACAGTATCACTCCACGTTAATAAAAAATTATACCGAACATATTGACCTTGTAGCCAATGCCGGATTCAGGAACCTGTTTACCGCCAGCGGAAACCGCAATGGTATGGATGATGAAACAGGATTGAAGAATTGTGTAGAGGGAATTAAACAGGTGATTGGGCAGGCAGAAAAAAGAGGTGTGGTTATCCAGATGGAATTGCTGAACAGTAAAGTGGACCATAAAGATTATATGTGCGACAGGACGCAATGGGGTGTGGAATTATGTAAGCAAATAGGCTCGCCCAACTTCAAACTATTGTATGATATTTATCACATGCAGATTGATGAAGGGGATGTGATCAGAACGATCAGGGATTACAATACGTATATCGGTCACTATCATACAGCCGGTGTTCCGGGCAGGCATGAGATAGATGAAACGCAGGAACTATATTATCCTGCTATTATGAAAGCGATATTGGCCACCGGATTTAATGATTATGTAGCACAGGAATTTATTCCCTTGGCAGCAGATAAACTGGAATCATTGCGAAAAGCGGTGATGATATGTGATGTATAAGAAGGATGATAGATAGTCCAGAGACCATGGTCCTTGGTTTATGGATAGATGAGATTTTCCTTTTGATTACGAACCATTGACTATAGACTGAATAATAAACCAATCATAAAAAACAAACAGAATCATGTCCGATCAAACCTACGACGCAATCGTCATCGGCTCCGGTATCAGCGGTGGCTGGGCCGCTAAAGAGCTTACAGAAAAAGGGCTTACAGTGTTGATGCTGGAACGTGGGCGTAATATTGAGCACATAAAAGATTATGTGAACGCCAACAAAGAAGCATGGGACCTGCCACACCGTGGCCGCAAAACGCAGCAACTAATCAAAGATTATCCTGTATTAAGCAGGGAATATACTTTGAACGAGTGGAACACCGATTATTGGGCAAGTGATAAGGAAAGCCCATACACAGAAATTAAAAGGTATGATTGGTTTCGCGGGTATCATGTAGGTGGCCGTTCGTTAATGTGGGGAAGACAAAGTTATCGCTGGAGCGATTTTGATTTTGAAGCCAATGCCAAAGATGGTATCGCGGTTGACTGGCCCGTACGTTATAAAGACATTGAACCCTGGTATGACCATGTAGAAAAATTTGCCGGTATCAGTGGTAGCAAGGATGGATTGGCACAGTTGCCCGATGGACAGTTTCTGCCACCGATGGATATGACCTGTGTAGAAAAAGATGTGTCTGCCCGAATGAAAGAGTATTATAAAGGTGCGCGTTCCATGATCATTGGCCGTACCGCCAACATAACTGTTGCCCACGAAGGTAGAACTGCGTGCCAGTTTAGAAATAAATGCTGGTTAGGTTGCCCGTTTGGTGCATACTTCAGCACACAGTCTTCTACTTTGCCGGCAGCGATGAAAACAGGTAAGCTTACACTCAGGCCATGGTCTATTGTTACTAAAATAATATATGATAAAGACAAGAAAAAAGCAACGGGTGTAGAAGTACTAGATGCTGAAACAAATAAAACATACACATTTAATTCAAAGATCGTTTTCCTGAATGCGTCTACTTTTAATTCTGCGTGGATATTAATGAACTCTGCAACCGATGTATGGCCTGATGGTTTGGGCAGCAGTAGCGGTGAGTTGGGTCATAACCTGATGGACCATCACTTAGGGGTGGGTGCAGGTGGAAGGGTAGAAGGATATGAAGACAAATATTATTTTGGCCGCCGTGCCAATGGTGTTTATATTCCGCGTTACCGCAACCTGTTTGGTGATAAACGTGACTACCTGCGTGGCTTTGGTTACCAGGGTGGGGCTAGCCGCCAGGGATGGAGCCGCGATATTGCAGAAATGAGCATTGGCGGTGAATTTAAAGATGCACTTACAGAACCGGGTGGCTGGACAATGGGTATGGGTGGATTTGGTGAAATACTACCCGACCACAGCAACAAAATAACACTGGATAAAACCAAGAAGGATAAATGGGGATTGAATGTGTTGGCTTTTGATTGTGAGATGAAAGACAACGAACTGAAAATGCGTAAGGATATGCAGGCCGATGCCATTGAAATGCTGACCAATGCAGGAGTAAAAGATGTGAAAGGATATGATGGCAATGCCATACATGGCCGCGGCATCCACGAAATGGGTTCGGCAAGAATGGGTGCCGATCCCAAAACCTCTGTAGTAAATAAAAACAACCAGGTATGGGATGCACTGAATGTATATGTAACAGACGGCGCCTTCATGACATCAGCTGCCTGTGTTAACCCATCGCTTACATACATGGCGTTTACAGCAAGGGCCGTGGATCATGCGGTTTCGGAATTAAAGAAACAAAACCTATAACGTGAATGGTGAGTTGGCAGGAAGCCTTCACTCACCACTCACCCACTAACAACTCACTAAATAATAAACCATTAAAAATACAATCTCATGAATAGAAGAGAAGCCATATCCAGTGTAGCCTTGCTCCTGGGTGGAACTATTTTGGGTGCCGATGCTTTTTTATCGGGTTGCAAAACCAGTACAAAAGATGTCGGTGTGACTTTTTCCGCCTCCGACATTTCTTTTTTAGATGAGGTAGCAGAAACCATTCTTCCCGCAACCAGCACTCCAGGCGCTAAAGCAGCTAAAGTGGGTGAGTTTATGACGGTAATTGTGCGCGATTGCTATGAAGAAAAGGACCAGAAGATTTTTATGGACGGGCTTAAGAAACTGGATGAAGCCAGCAAAACAAAAAACAGCAAGTCGTTCATGGAAAGTACGCCTGCACAGCGGCATGACCTGTTGGTTGCTTTAGACAAAGAACAACATGATTATCAAAAATCAAAGAAAAAAGAAGATCCCAACCATTATTTTCGCATGATGAAAGAATTAACTCTTTGGGGCTATTTCACTTCGGAAGAAGGTGCTACCAAAGCATTGCGTTATGTAGCGGTACCGGGAAAATATGAAGGATGTATACCTTATAAGAAAGGAGATAAAGCATGGGCTACATAAAATAGTGTGGCGTTTGGCATTTGTGTGTAATAATACCAAACTACCTACAGATCATGCATTTTGAAAAAAAATAAAAGAACGGATACAACCACTGGATTAAAAAAAAAAGAATAGCCATGTCTACAAACAGAAGGGATTTTTTACGAAGTGGTGCTTTTGCAACATTGGCATTAACGTTGCCGTTTAACGGAAAGTCTTCTTTTTTGGATTCGTATGTCCTGGGCGAAAAAAATATCCACTCTTTTGGCTTACAGCTGTGGACCGTGAAAGAAGATATGGGTGCCAATGCAAAAGATACGTTGCAAAAAATAGCCACATACGGTTACGGGCAGATTGAAAGTTTTGAAGGTCCGAAAGGTATGTTTTGGGGATGGAAAAATACAGAGTTTAAAAAATACATGGACGACCTTGGCATGGGTATTATTTCATCGCACTGCAATAATACAGTTGATTTTGAACGTAAAGCAGCCGAGGCAGCAGAGATAGGAATGAAATATTTGATCTGTCCTTATAAAGGACCGCAAAAATCAATTGAGGATTTTAAAAAATTCGCCGATGAGTTTAATAAATCGGGTGAGATTTGTAAAAAGAACGGGATACGTTTTGCCTATCATAACCATGATTATTCATTCAAGCCTGTTGATGGTATGATACCGCAGAATGTGATGATGGACAATACCGATAAAGACCTGGTTGATTTTGAAATGGATATTTACTGGGTGGTTGCTGCGGGAGAAGACCCCAAAGCATGGTTTGCCAAACATCCGGGCCGCTTCAAACTTTGTCATGTAAAGGACTTAGCCAAAACCAATTCAAAAGAAGGTCATGAATCGGTACAGATAGGGAAAGGCACCATTGATTTTACTTCCATATTAAAAGCGGGCGCCTCTAAAGGATTAAAATATTATATTATAGAACAGGAAGCATTTACGGGAAGCAATCCAATGCAAAGCGCCGAGGCAGATGCGAAATATATGAAGAACTTTAGTTAGCCCCCAACCCCCTAAGGAGAGTGGGCAAAACCAACATATATCATTTAAATAAAAAACTGCGGTTCAAAATGAACCGCAGTTTTTTATTTAAATTAACTCCCATTCAGGGGTTCGGGACGAGTTGGAATTAAATACCTAAACTCCATCCTTCCCTATACGATCTCTTCACAAACTGATTAGCTTCATCGAAGTTTGTGATTCTCATATTTGGTCCATCCCATAATAACTTGATGTTGCGGCCGGGATATGTGTTCCCTCCCTTATCGTCTTTTTTAGTAATGTTATAACTGCGTATGGCGAGGTTACCCATCAATACACTTTCAGTAAGGGGGCCTGCCACATCGAAATTAGAACTCAGGTTTTTAGCTTTGTCAGATCCGTAACCGGCAATAGCACCTTCTACCCATGCGGCATAGTGGCCATTATCTCCTTTGGGAACACGGCCTACCGTTTGCGGAACCACGGTTTCGGCAGAGCGGGAAGTTGGTAAAAGCGTAGGTTTAATACCATAAGTACCACACATCATTTTACCTTTTGAGCCGAGGAAAATGGCACCGTTGCCGCCATCACCCATTATTTCATTAGCACCAAGCTCTTCAGGACGGTCGGGTTGGATACCTCCATCCATCCAATGTAGTTTTACATCGGGCTTGCCGTTTACTCCTTGAAAGGTTAATGTAATTGAGGAAGAAACAGGTCCCGAATCAGGATACACACCACGGGTCCAGTTTTGTATATAAGGAGTGGCTACACTACATTCAGCAGCGATAGGATAGCCAAGACCGAGCACTGCAAAGGCGGGAGCCATAATATGACAGGCCATATCACCCAAAGCGCCGGTACCATAATCCCACCAGCCGCGCCAGTTAAAAGGAATCAGTTTTTCTACATAATCTTTATAGGGAGCAGTACCTAACCAAAGGTTCCAGTCTAGTTCTGCAGGAACAGGAGGTTTGTCCGCCGACCAGGGAACGCCCTGTGGCCAAACGGGCCTGTCGGTATAGCAATATATTGTATGTACATCACCGATAATGCCGGCATTATACCAATCCTGTAGCTGGCGAACGCCATCGCCGGAAGCACCCTGGTTACCCATTTGGGTTACTACCTTGTAACGGTGGGCCGCTTTGGTAAGCATACGGGCTTCGTAAATATCGTGGGTTAATGGTTTTTGAATGTACACGTGTTTGCCCAGTTGCATGGCAGCCATGCCAATTACGGCATGCATGTGATCGGGGGTTGACACAGAACAGGCATCAATGTTTTTGTGTTCTTTGTCAAGCATTTCGCGATAATCTTTGTAAATCTTTGCTTTGGGGTAACGCTCGCGGCTTTTGGCCGTTTGCCGGGAATCTACATCGCATAGAAAAGCGATATCGGCTTTGCCGCTCCCGAAAAAATTCCACAGATCACTTTCGCCTTTACCACCTGCACCGATACCGGCTATCGTAAGCCTGTCGCTGGGTGCTGTAAAGCCGCGGCCCAACACATGGCGTGGCACAATGTAAAACCCGGCGGCAGCCAATGCTGCATTCCGGATAAAACTTCGTCTTGCATCCTGTTTACCTGGTTCCAGATTTTTGTTGGCTGTTTTCTTTTTCATGCTGTCAATCGTTGGTTGTTAGAGATAGAAAAATGGTTCCTTGAATTTATCACAAATAATTCAATTAATGGTTAGCCCGCCTGGGAATTATTGGAATCTGTGGTAAAAAAGTGTACGCTGTTCAAGTATAAATGGTTACATAATTCACGGATAGGGGTTAAATAAGGGAAATTTACAGTCGGTGAAAGGATAAAGCTGGCTGCAAATGCAATGTAAAAAGTATTTGGTATGATATTAGTATATGATAGTTATTATGCTGTTACAGCATTCACTTTAATAAAAAAAATAACATGAAAAAATTAGTATTGTTCCTGTTTAGTGCCGCTCTTTTATCAGGTACGGCTATGTCTCAAACGGCCAAACAGGAGGAAAAGAAAGACCTGCGTGAAACTATTAAAGACAAACGTGCACATAAAAATGCTAAGATGACTGATTTGGCACATTTAAGATTGAAAAGTGCTCATGCTCAGAGCGAAAAGCAAGAGGCTGCCAGGAAGAACCAGCATGCCATTGCCAAAGACCTTCGGGCAAAAGGCGAAGAGCATCCGTCGATTAAAGCAAAAAAAGTAATTCATAAGCAACATGAAGCAGCTGAAAAAAAGAGTGGCAGTTAATTAAATGCTATGCAGAACGTTTAATACAGACCGGTTTAGGCATGCTACTCCCGTTTAATGATCCAATAGAAACTGCCCGTCTGCAATAGATGGGTGGTTTTGTTGTTTTTCTTTTATATTCGGTAACGAAAGCATAGTAGTGTATAAAGATATTCGTAAGAATGCCTGTCTGAAAAAGGCAATCATTTTAACTTTAAAACAAATACCATGAAAAAATTTGTATTATTTTTATTCAGCACTGTTCTTGTAGCAAGTATGGCTATGGCACAACCGCCCAGGCCACCAGCTCCGCCTTTAGCGAAAAGAGATGTAGGCAATGACCTAAAAACGCAAGGACGACATGTAAAATCGAGTGGAAACGATTTACTACATTTCCGGTTTAAAAAAGCTCATCAAAAACATGTAGCGGAAGCTAAAAAGAAAAACCGTGGATTGGCCAATGATCTGGGCATTAAAAAAATTAAACTCCCGCCGCCACCTCCGCGGCCTCATAATTAAATTAATATACTAAACTAAGCTTTCAAAAGCAGTAGCTTTGTATTTTATGATCCAATGCAAATTGCCCTTCCATAATAGGATGGGCAGTTTTGTTTTGCTAAATACTTTACCCCCTTTACTCTCTCTCTGTGTACCCTGTGCTCTCCTTTTTGAAAATAATTATTAAAACTTTAGTTATATTTCTTCAACACGTAACACAGAGTGAACAACATTTCACAGAGAGGCTAGCTTAAAATAGTTATCTTTTTATCTCCACCTTCGTTCCCACCGGCAGCAGGCTGAATATTTCTTCTATATAAATATTCTTAGTGCTAATACACCCCTCTGTCCAGTTTTGATATTGGTCAATCGCAAACTCTTCATGTGGCCAGGTGCCGTGAATACCAATTGCCCCGCCTATCTGTGCATCGGTCGGTATGATCCCTTTTGCTTTACGTGCATTGAATTTCTGGTAACTATCCTGATTGGGATAATCAATCAACATAAAACTGTCCCATTTCTCATGTTTTCTTTTATTAAGGATATGAAAAATGCCTTCCGGTGTTCGCCTGTCGCCCTGCATCATTTTATCGCCAAGGTCCTTATTTCCAAATACAACCGGATAGGTTACAATCCATTCACCCGTAGAATCTATAATCTTTAGTTCATATTTACTCTTTACGATAATAACCGAATATGTATTCCTTGTTACCGTAAGGAGATTAATGGATTTCGCTTTTTTAAAAGAAGTATTTGTGAGGGCAACTACCCCGATTAACGACAAATACAAAGGCGTCTTCATTTTTTTGAATGATGTATTCGTTACAGCAGCAACAGTATGCAATGACAAATACAACGGCATTTTCATTGAAGGTGTTTTCATCTTTTTTTTAATTTGACTGAAAACTATTCGATTAGTATGTTGTGTAAGGGTTAATTCACCAAAATTTAAGTTAATGCGGAATTAACAGATGCAGCGAAAATGCGAATTAAGAATTTTTTTAAGAGAAGAACGGAGAAAAAAGAAGCTAAAAAGGAATCCACTTTTCTCTTTTTCTCCGTTTTTCTCTTATTGAAACAGTACCTAAACAGCTTTCAAAAAGTACAACTGCTTACTTGCGCAAAACGAAAACGCCCCTTAAAAAAGGGGCGCGTAGTATACAACATGAGAATTAAACGATGAATACTTACCAGTTGCTAAACCTTATCCCAATTGCATACGGATATTGTTCAACGCGGGTAACTTCTTTCTGCAATCGGTTCAGGCTGTAGGTGCCGTATAAACGTATAGGGCCAAGACCTATCTCGCCAACAGCCGCAAAACGCCAGGGTTCGAAATTAAAATCGCCTTCAATTTTTTGTTTGCCACGCTCTGCGCTAATCTGTTTGTTACGGCTGCCATACAGGTACCCAGCACTTACACCGGCACTGAAACTCAGGCCCCTGTGGCTATCGGGTGTGGTATTAAAATTCAGCAAGATGGGAACAGTGAGGTAACTTAAATAGAGTTTATTCTTGCTAAAATTTATCGAATCGTTAAAAGCAAACGGAGCGGGATCTTTCCTAAAACTCAGCCGTGTGTCGTACCGGAAATTATACATCTCCAGACCAAATCCATATTTCAAATTCACGACATGTTTTATTATGTTTAGTTTTTGCATAAGCAGCCAGATATTTACATTGCTGGATTTACCCGTGTTTAGTTTATAGTTGTTCTGTGTAACTGCGCCATCGGCGGGGCGTAAAGTTTTAAAATAACCGCTTGCCTGCGCGTCAGCATAGTCCGTGTTGTCGCGCAGGTTGGCAAACCCAAGATCCATTATCCACCAATTGGTACTTACATTACCTCTTCTTCTTGAGCGGCGCTCTACCCGGTAGTCACTGGAATGATTGCGGTTATTACCGGAGTTTTCTGAAACTGTACTTCCTCTATTTTTTTTGATAATGATGAAATTACCCACTTTCACCGTGTCGGTATTTTTAGCAGAACTGTCTGATTGAGCAAAACTCCATCCTGTAACCAATAAGATGGCTGTTAAACATACTAAGCGTTTCATTTTTCTTTAATTTTCTTGTTATTTTAATGACCGCGTGTTTGTAGCAGGATTTATTTCTGATTTTTCATCTTCCTGTTGCTGCCTGGCCTTATTGCGGAAAAGATTACCTGCTTTTCTGAAAAAACCACGGAGTTTGTCTTTATTTATTTCAATAGAACCCAGGTATAAACTTTTTTTATTGTCTTCCGTATCCAGCTCTTTGAATACTGCTGGCTTAACAATATTTTTTTCTATAGCGTTATCTACTGCATGGATATTCGCCACTATCAAATCAGTATAGGCGATAGGTGCTTTTTCTTCAGGAAGTCCTTGCGCAGGCTGTTCTGTTTTTGAAGAGGATGCTGAATTAACTACGGCCAGGTCTGTTTTTTTCAATTCAAGCGGCAAAGCGGTTACTTCATTGGGGGCAATCAGGTTTTGGGTATTTCCCGCCGAACCCTTTTTAGAAAGTGTATTATTTTCATTGTTTGCGGGTAATGTTGAAACCGTATTGCTTAGCGTAGCGGTCACGGTTGTTACTGCAACTTTTCTAGCATCTATTATTTTGTTTATACTAACGCCTATATTTTTTTGATCGGCAGGTTTTTTTGCCTGGGTCAATTTAGCAAGGGTTTGTTCTGGACTCTTTATTTTTGGAATCAGCGTCCATACAAATACGGCTAAACCTATGAATACTGCGGCAATGGCTATTTTCATATAATGCAGGAAAATGACAGGTTTTTCTTTTTCTTCTTTTCTGAACAAAGATTGTTTGTGCAGGAAGAGAATGGTCTCTGGTTCTAACCGGGTTTGCTTTAATAAAGTGAATGTTTCCTGTAAAGAAGGGTGTTGCAATACAAAAGTTTCGGTCTTACCCTTAGTATCAGTATCTAGTTCATTATCTACATATAGCAGGAACTTCGCTTCATAATTAGTCAGATTAATTTCGGTTGACTCATTCTTGTACAAAGGAACCTTATCATCAAAGATCACCGCCTCAGGTGGCAACCGCATTTGCTCAAACAGATCCAACTCATTGGCAAGGTCAGGATTTTCCTGCACAAACTGTTCAACAGTTTGTTTATCCGCAGCAGATAATTCACTATCTGCATACAGCAGGAAAAATTCCTCGAAATTATGCCGGTTAATATTCATTTCAGGGTTTGATGATTTTTTTATGGGTTCCTTCATCCATTTTTATTATTTCTTATCTCACATTCTCAGGGCTTACCAGGTAGTTCCTTAAAGTTAACCTTGCCCGGTGCAGGTACACTTTTACCTGACTTTCATTCAATCCCATAATGTTACCTATCTCTTCATAACTGTATCCTTCATAATCTTTTAGCATTACCAGGCTTTTCTGGATTTCATTCAGGCGGTTTAATGCTTCCATAAGGGCTTTTTTCAAATTACCATTCCTTTGGTGTTCTATCCTTTCATCTTCTGAGAAATCTTCTTTTAACTGTATCCGTTTGTTTTTCCTGATGTGGTCTATCATTTGGTTATAAGCAACGGTAAAAAGGTATGATTTTGATTTTTCCGAATCCACCGCCTCCCTGTTTCGCCATAATTTTTCAAAAGCTGTTTGCACAATGTCCCTGGAATCCTCTTCATGACGGAGGTTTTTCACGATAAAGCGATACACATTATCGGCGTATTGGTTCACACATTGGTTATACTCTTTCTCCGTCATAAACAGCAGGGATGTTTCAGATTGTTTGCCTTGTACAGGAGTGATACGTCTCGGGGGGCATTATGTTACAAGGACAAAGAAAAAAAATCCTGCGGAAATCGTCGCAGGATAAGGGGTTATTTAAAAGTAGATACAATCATATGATTGAAAGAAGCATCTAACATCTCTTTTCCACCGCCATTATGTTCAACCGCCTGGGATTTTTTGTTGCTGCATTTTTTTTCGCAGTCCATTTTTTCTTTTTCACTTTTTACCGGGAGATAGGCTGATGAAGCAAAGGCGCCAAATGCCAGTAAGAGCAGCAGGGTTAGTTCTGGCCTCATAAATTTTGGTTTGTGTATACTCGAATGTACTCGTCTACAACGGCAATTCATTGTAGCTGGCCTGATAAAACGTAAAATAAAAATCAATAATCAATCACCTGCTCCTGTATAGTTTCGGGTATCTCCCTCCATTCATACTGCTGGTTTCTGAGCTGTGGCTGAAAATCCGCTTCCAGTATGGCTTCCTGAATGGTTTTATAGGTAAAACGGTGTGGGGCGCCCGCCGCACTTACCACATTTTCTTCAATCATGATGCTGCCAAAATCATTGGCACCTGAATGTAAACAGAGCTGTGCTGTTTGTTTGCCTACCGTTAACCAACTGGCCTGTATATTCTTTATATTGGGTAACATGATCCGGCTTATAGCAATCATACGGATATATTCATCGGGGGTTGTAAGGTTGTGTACGCCCCTTATCCGCGCAAGTAAAGTGTCTACATCCTGAAAAGTCCACGGTATAAAAGCCAGAAATCCTTTGGCCTCTGCAGGTTTACGGCTCTGTACTTCACGGATACGGGTAAGGTGAATAAAACGTTCTTCCAATGTTTCTACATGTCCAAACATCATAGTGGCACTGGTGGTAATATTCAGTTTATGTGCTTCGTGCATAATGGCCAACCATTCATCGGCGCCGCATTTACCTTTTGAAATGAGGCGTCGCACCCTGTCTACCAGTATTTCTGCACCGGCACCAGGTAATGAATCAAGACCGGCTTCCTGTAACGCTTTTAAAACAGCATGGTGGCTCATCTTCTCCAGCTTACAAATATGTGCCACTTCCGGCGGTCCGAGTGAGTGGAGTTTAATAGTGGGGAATTCCTGCTTGATGGCACGGAAGGTTTTGGTATAAAAATCCAGTCCCAGTTCGGGGTGATGCCCGCCTTGCAGTAATAATTGATCGCCCCCATATTCTAGTGTTTCTTCTATCTTTTTACGGTACGTGGGCATATCGGTAATATAAGCTTCAGCATGGCCGGGTATCCGGTAAAAATTACAGAACTTGCAATTGGCAACACATACATTGGTGGTATTTACATTCCTGTCTATCTGCCAGGTTACTTTATTGTGTGGAACCTGTTTTTTTCGCAGCTCATCGGCTACAAACATCAATTCTGTTAACGGGGCCCGTTCAAACAAAAACATGCCCTCCTCTATACTTAAGAATTCAAATTGTAAAGCCTTTTGGTACAAATCTGCTAATTGCATACACTCAGATTGATTTTTAAAGATAACAAAGGTAGTGCGATAAGGTTAAGCTGTTGCATCGAAAAACCAGTATTAACTGTCCTGTTTCCAAGCGGCTTTTCTGCTTTTAAGGGAACTTGCTACCTATTAAAGTTGTATAAGCAGGTATTTGACGTATTTTCAAACTGCATGAAACGATTCTGTCTTGTTATTGCCTTACTTGGCATTTGCTTTACCGGCATTGCACAGGAGGAGTTTGTACCCCCCCAAGCCAAATTACTCTCCAGATTCCCGTTTACACAGATAAGCGGGGGCATTATAATTATAAAAGCACAATTTGATAACTTTCCGGATTCATTGAATTTTGTTTTCGATACCGGAAGTGGAGGTATCTCTTTGGATTCTACTACTACCCGTTTCCTTAACCTGTCACTTGTAAAAAGCGATAAAACCATTCGGGGTATTGGTGGTATTAAAAATGTAGAGTTTGCCAATGACCATATACTGAAATTACCCGGCTTACAGGCCCTACACCTTGATTTTCATATTAATGATTATGAATTGCTTACCAGTGTATATGGCATTAAAATAGATGGTATTATCGGGTATAGTTTTTTAAGAAGATACATAGTTAGGCTAGACTATGATAGCCAGGTACTGGAAGTGTTTTCGCCCGGCACATATAAATATCCGCGCGGTGGTTATCTGCTAAAACCTAATTTTTCTACGCTGCCACTGCAATCGGCAACAATAAACGATGATAGGCCCATTAACAGCAGGTTTATCTTTGATACGGGTGCAGGATTAAGTTTTTTATTGTCAAAAGATTTTGTGGAGGATAGTGCTGTTTTTAAAAAAGGCAAAAAATTTTATCCTACGCAGGCAGAAGGACTGGGTGGAAAAAGGCAAATGAACATTACGGTAGGTAAGGAAGTAAAGATCGGCCCGTATAAATTCAAAAAAGTACCAATACATATTTTTGAAGACGACTATAATGTTACTTCTTATCCGTTATTGGGAGGGTTGATTGGCAATGATATCCTTCGCCGGTTTAATGTAGTGATTAACTATCCCGAGCAAAGTATTCATATAAAACCCAATTCGCATTTTAATGAGGCATTTGATTATTCGTATACCGGGTTGGGTATTTACCTGGTAGATGGGGAGATCAGGGTAATTGATATCATGCCTAATTCCCCGGGTGATAAAGCCGGGTTCCTGCGTGACGATATCATATTTTCTGTAGAAACCAATGCATCTAAAAATATCCAGGCATATAAAAATCTTTTTCAG
>JAYSXR010000301.1:0-2980 GCA_043717145.1 Chitinophagaceae bacterium
TCCATCTTTATCTATGGGTGGTTCTGGAGTTTAGTAGTTAGATATTGCTATCTCTATTAGCTCCCTTTCCAACCTATTAGTATTATGCATGCAACAAAGCTATTCGTAATTATGACTCTACTTGTTTCTCCCCTTCCATTAACTCAACGCTCCGGTTAATGAAACTAGTCAGGTCATTCCCTTTCAATAAACCTTGCGATAACAAAGCCAGGTCTGCGAGGTTCCTTACCTGTTTTTGCTGTACTTCTGTATTTTCCTGTTTCAACAGCGTTTGATAGATCGGGTGGTTTCCATTTACAGTTAACGTAACCTCATCGGGCATTTGTGCGTAAAAGGCCGTCATGCCGCCGCCAGTAACACCCATATCTTTCATCCTGCGCATAAATTCCGGCCTTGTGGCTATAACGGGTGCAGATTCCGGGCTTAATCCTTTTACTTCTGTTGTTACATGCAATTCGGCAATCTGAATGGCGAACAACTCTTTTAACCTAGCTTCTTCCTCTTTGCTCAATATACTTTCATTGCTCTCCTGTTTATCAATCAGGTTATCTACAATATCGGCATCAACACGCACAAAACTTATATTCTCCCACTTCATTTCCATGGTATTGATAAAAGCTGCATCAACCAATGTTTCCATTTTTACAACTGTAAATCCTTTCTTAACAGCAGCCTGAACATAAGCATCCTGTTGCACGGGGTTGGTTGTGTAAAGGATTACCTGCTTACCTTCTTTATTTTTCTGAAGGGTGTCTGTAGCAATTTTATATTCTTCG
This sequence comes from Chitinophagaceae bacterium, assembly GCA_043717145.1. Lineage (GTDB taxonomy): Bacteria > Bacteroidota > Bacteroidia > Chitinophagales > Chitinophagaceae > Sediminibacterium. Next base: position 777 of record JAYSXR010000301.1, read on the forward strand.
ATCGTATGAAATTTACCCGCCGTATCTTCCATCACTAAAAACTTATTGGCCTTCTCCAGGAATTTATCATCGGTCATCATACCATATTTCACAAATAAGCCAAGGCTCTCCCATTTTTCTTCCAGCGAGTTTCTTTCATTCCGGAATATTTCATCCAGCTTATCTGCCACTTTTTTGGTAATGTGGGCATTGATTTTTTTCACATTCGGGTCGCCTTGCAAATAACTACGGCTTACATTTAAAGGGATATCGGGACTATCAATCACACCTTGTAAGAGCATTAAAAATTCAGGTACAATATCTTTCACTTCATCCGTAACAAAAACCTGGTTACAGTATAATTGAATTTTATCTTTCTGTATCTCGTAGCTCTGTTTGATCTTTGGAAAATATAAAACACCGGTAAGGTTAAAAGGATAATCTACATTCAGGTGTATCCAAAACAACGGTGTTTCGTTGAACGGATACAATTCTTTATAGAACTTCTCATAATCCTCCTTAGTAAGATCGGCGGGTTTTTTAATCCAGATCGGGTCTGTATTGTTGATTGATTTTTCAGCTACTTCTTTTTCTTCGCCTTCTTTTTTTTCGTCCGCTTTCTCCTCCCCAATTTCGGAAAAGAAAATAGGCACAGGAAGAAATTTACAGAATCTGTCGAGGATGGTTTTGATCCTTCCGGCATCTAAAAACTCTTTACTTTCCTCGTTGATATGAAGGACAATCTTGGTGCCACGTTCGTTATAATCGACATCATATAATTCAAATTCGGGACTACCATCGCAGCTCCAGTAAACGCCGCTTCCCTCTTTATGGCTTTTAGAAAACAATTCCACTTTATCGCTCACCATAAAAGAACTGTAAAAGCCCAAACCGAAATGCCCGATAATATTGGCATCCTTATATTTTTCCATAAATTCTTCAGCACCACTGAATGCCACCTGGTTAATGTACTTATCTACTTCTTCCCCGGTCATGCCCACCCCCCGGTCAATAATGCTCAGTGTTTTTTCCTTTATATTCAATACCACATCAATACGCAGCTCACCCAGTTCACCTTTGGCTTCACCAATGGAAGAAAGTGTTTTCAGTTTTTGAGAAGCGTCTACCGCGTTACTTACCAACTCACGAAGAAAGATCTCGTGGTCGCTGTAAAGGAATTTTTTGATAATAGGGAATATATTCTCTGTCTGAACCCGGATCTGGCCTTTTTGCATAGTACTTGTTTTGGGTGCAAATGAACAAAGAAAGTACCAAATACCGTTTTGCTGACAGGATGACAAGCATACAAGCCGATTAAAATAGTTATTCTTTTTTTGACAGGAAAAATCTGCAGTATGTTCAGTTACCGACTATTTTGACATCATCCAACTGGAAAGTGGAAGTGTGTTTATCAAATATATTACCGGGGTCTGCGCCTTCATACCGGAATGCGATATGCATATTTCCGGTAACGCTACTCAGGCTGATATTTCCGGATGGCACCCAATTGTGGCCAAAACCCGAACCATTCCCGTTTGAAATAATGGCTTTCAGCAATACCCATTTTGCTTTTCAGGGAGTAATACGCCCATCATAATTAGTTGAGGCATATACCTGCAATACGGCACCATTATCAAAGCCGTCTTTGGTTTGACAACTGAGCACTTCATTGGCAGAGCTTGTAAGGTTAATCATGGGGAGTATTAACCAAGACACCAATAGGGGTGCACCGGTAGCGAAGCACTTATTTCGGCATATTAATTATTATTGGTCGCCTTTGCGAGGTAATATTTTCCCCTGTTTCCGGAATATTCAGCCATACGTTACCCGTAAGGTCGGAATTCACCGTTAGCCTTTCAAAGTCTTCAGAAAATAAAGTTTTAGCCACATTTTCCTTACAACGAAGTCCATTCATTTGCACATCTGATGTATCACGAATAAGCAATTGTTTCTCTGTTCTGAAAACGCTATATACCGCTGTTATAAATCCATTGCCACGTTGGGTTTTAGCAGCAGCAAAACCGGCAAATCCACTCGTTCGCAAATAGACACTGCCCCTACAATAGGATTTTATAACATTATTGATAGATAATTTATTAATAGCATCACCATAAGTCTTTTCTGTATCTGCCACAGCAAATTCAACCTCATTTGTTTTTACAAAGCAGATTTGCAGTGAATCGTTTAACTGATCAAATTTTACAGTTTTAGGTAAAATAAAATTA
>JAYSXR010000302.1:0-2975 GCA_043717145.1 Chitinophagaceae bacterium
TGTTTCAAAAGGATTTTTAAAATTGGTCCTTATCGCATTAATTATTGCGTCGCCAATAGCGTGGTGGGCAGCTAACAAATGGTTACAGGATTTTGCGTACCGTATAAACATAAGTTGTTGGTTCTTTTTAGTGGCAGGCATACTGGTATTTGTAATTTCCTTTATAACGATTTCAGTTCAGGCTATAAAAGCAGCCATGTCAAATCCTGTTAAAAGTTTAAGAAGCGAATAAAAAATTATTTTATGATAAAAAATTATTTAAAGATCACCCTCCGCAATCTTCGGCGCAACAAAGTGTATTCCCTGATAAACATTACCGGATTGTCTGTGGGCATGGCCGTAGCAATTGTAATAGGTTTATGGATATGGGACGAACTGTCTTTTAATAAGTATCATGAGCAATACGATGATATTGCCATGATAAAGCAAACGCTCACCAACAATGGCGAAATAACAACACAGTCTGCGGTGCCGTACCCACTGGCCGATGAGTTGCGTAGCAAATACGGCAAGAACTTTAAGTATGTTGTTTTACACAGTGGCAGCTCAGAACATATACTGAGTTATGGCCAAAAGAAATTGATGAAAACGGGTATATTCATGGAGCCCGCTGGTCCTGAAATGCTTACCCTTAAAATGTTGAAAGGTAGCCGGACGGCATTAAAAAATTTGTCATCCGTAATGATATCTGCATCTGCAGCAAAGGCATATTTTGGCGATGCCGACCCGGTAAACAAGGCAATGAAAATAGATAACCGGTTAGACGTGCAGGTTGCGGCCGTGTATGAAGACCTGCCGAAAAATTCTTCTATGGCCGGGCTCCAGTTTATTTCTTCCTGGCAATTATTTTTCAATAATGAAGAATGGATACGAACAGCTGAAGACCCCTGGCGCCCCAATGCATTTAATATATGGGTGCAGCTTGCTCCCCAAGCCGACATAGCCAAAGTATCGGCAATAATTAAAGATGCAAAACTTAATAATGTAAATCCTGAACTGGCAAAAAAGAAACCAGCTATCTTTCTTTTAGCCATGAATAAATGGTATTTGTATTCCGAATTTAAAAACGGCGTAAATGTAGGTGGAAGAATAAAATATGTGTGGCTGTTCGGTATCATCGGGGTGTTTGTTTTATTGCTGGCCTGCATCAACTTTATGAATCTGAGTACGGCACGTTCTGAGAAGCGGGCAAAAGAAGTGGGTATAAGAAAAGCAATTGGTTCCTTAAGATCACAGCTTGTTCAGCAGTTTTATGTAGAATCATTGGTGCTTGTGTTCTTATCCTTTATCATCTCAATTGCATTGGTAATACTGGTACTCCCATTCTTTAATGAAGTAGCAGCAAAAAAGATGGCCATCCCATTTGTTAATCCCTGGTTTTGGCTTATGGGTATTGTTTTCAGCCTGCTCACTGGTATTTTAGCGGGTAGTTACCCCGCCTTTTATCTCTCTTCATTTGAACCGGTAAAAATTTTAAAAGGCACGTTCAAACTGGGTAACTGGGCTGCTGTTCCCCGCAGGGTGTTAGTGGTGGTTCAGTTTTCCGTGTCCGTTACCATGATCATTGGCACACTCATCGTTTTTAAACAAATACAGTTTACGAAGAATCGCCCAATAGGTTTTGCCCAGGATGCATTGATTGCCCTCCCCATGATTACACCCGATATACACAATCATTTTGCTACAGTTAAAAATGAGCTGCTAAAAACGGGATCGGTCGTTTCATTAGCCCAATCTGCAAGCCCACTCACGGGCATCTGGTCATCTACCAGTGGCATAGATTGGCAGGGAAAAGATCCGAACCTTGCTGTAGATTTTTTGGACGAAAGCGTATCTGCGGAGTATGGCAAAACGATTGGCTGGAAGATGGCATTAGGGAGAGATTTTTCAAAGGACGTTCTTTCAGATTCTACAGCGATGATATTGAATGAATCGGCTGTTAAATTTATGGGATTGAAAGATCCTGTAGGTAAAATAGTCACATGGTTCGGCGACAAACTAACGGTTGTTGGAGTATCAAAAGACATGGTGATGCAATCTCCTTACGAACCCGTTCGGCCTACGTTTTTTGTATTGTCTGCTGATCCGCCGTCCTTCATCATAGCTAAGTTGGATCCGAAAAAAAATGCACATACATCTCTTGCTGCTATAGAGAAGGTGTTTAAAACATTTAATCCTAGCCAGCCCTTTAGTTATCATTTTGTAAATGAAGAATACGCTAAAAAGTTTGACAACGAAGAAAGGATTGGGCGTATTGCGGGCTTTTTCGCAGCCCTGGCCATTTTCATCAGTTGCCTGGGCCTGTTTGGAATGGCATCTTTTATTTCTGAACAGCGCACCCGGGAAATAGGGGTAAGAAAAGTATTGGGAGCATCTGTATTTAATATCTGGCACCTGCTCTCTAAAGACTTTGTAGTGCTGGTGATCATTTCACTACTTATAGCAATGCCGGTTTCTTATTATTTTATGCAAGACTGGTTACAGAATTATGCATACCATACCAACTTGTCCTGGTGGATCTTTGCTGCCTCCGCTATTGGAGCTTTGAGTATTACATTGCTTACAGTAAGTTACCAGGCTATCAAGGCGGGCATTATGAATCCTGTAAAATCAATTCGCACAGAGTGATAATACTGCGCATGATATGGCGAACATTATTATGGTGGTAAAAGTTTTAAAACATAATACAAAACGAAAAAGACATGTTACTAAATCTTAAGAAAGTTTTTAAATGGATAAATGTTGCGGGCAACAGAACATTTTTATTAAAAGATATTAATCTTGAAGTGGAGGAAGGCGAATTTATTTCCATCATGGGTCCATCCGGCTCAGGCAAATCAACCTTGTTAAATGTGATAGGCATGCTGGATGAATTTAATGAGGGAGAATATCATTTTCTTCATGAGAGCGTACACAGCATGAAAGAAAAACAGCGGGCGCAGTTATACAAACAATACATCGGCTTTGTGTTTCAG
>JAYSXR010000303.1:0-8841 GCA_043717145.1 Chitinophagaceae bacterium
AACAACCAACCCGAAAAACAAATGAATACCACATAAGAGCCTACTAACTACATAGTAAATTAATCAATCACCCTAACTGGCGTCGGTCAACAAACAATAGCCGAAAGCCCCCGGTAAACTAAATTTATCGGGGGCTTTTTGCAGGGGGCTTGCGGCTATTGTTCTTAATGTTGTGCGTTCGCCCTTTTACTAATGTTTAAAAAAGTTCAAGAAGCGTTCTTCGTCTGGATATTTAGGTTTTAGTGAGTCAATTAGCGATAAAAATTTTAAGGATTCCACAGGGCTTTTTTGGAAAGCGCTTAATTCCGTAAAAGCTTCTTGAAATTCTTTTGACTTTAAGTCATTTTTTATGATATAGCTTTCTAATTCGTCCGCCATTTTATTATAAACTTTGTCACGACTTATTGTGTCACCTTTTGATGCAAAGTTTAAAGCAATAAAATTGTCGTGGTTCAATGTTTTTTTGTAAGGGAACGTAAAATCAGATGATTGTAATGAGTCTATGAATTTAGAGCCTTGCTCATATTTGCCTAATGTAAGTAATAAGCGAATTTTGAGTTCAACAACAGCGATTTTAATAGAGTCGCATTGCATACACCTGTTGACGATATTTAATGCCGAGTCCAACTTAGCAAAGTCAGTAGGATTTTTGTAAGCCAAATCTCTCGTCGTTTTAAAATTTTGCTCACAAATAATTTCCCTGTCATGCGGTATATGGCATGAATAAAATATTAATTGTCCGACCAAAAGAAGTATCAAAATGAAAAGTTTGCTCATGTCTTTTTTGTCTGCTGAATTTGAGTAAAGTATCTGTTTAGGGTGACGCACAACGTCCAGGGCTTGACGAAGGTTGGGAAATAAATTCTGTCGCTTGCTTGGCCACTAAAGACTTGATTAGCTAAAGCCAAATTACTGAAGCTGGGTCAGAATTCCTACTGTTGATGGGCGAAATTCGTCAGCCCAACTTTTGCCAAGCTGATGTTATGCGCCGTTTTTTTTCAGGTATTCAGCAGATCTAACATGTTTATAATAAAGGTCAACGTTCGATGGTTTATTATTCAGCGACGAACAAAACCCCGCAATTATGGCACAAACAATTTGAGTAAAACTTTCAATGATAGCATGTGGACCAAACCAATCAAAATCCGCCATAATACACTCTTTCTCTTCAGCGTTTTTACCTTTACACCTATATTCTAACAAAATGTTTTTCAATTGCTCGACTTTCTTTTCGTCAATTGTTGCCAACATATTATGGGAAAGCTTATTTCTGATATTGTTTACGATTTCAATTCCTTTGTTGAACTTATTTTTAGAAAGAATATCGACTTTACCAACTAATCGCAATTTTTGAGAGAAACTCATTTTGCTATTGTCCCAATCGAACATTTTTGGAGTTGAAAGTTCAATAAGATTGTTCAAATAGTGTTCTATACACAAATGACAGACTAATATTCTACCTATTGCTTCAAAGTCTAGCCCGGTCACCTTTTCCCAATTTGGACTTTCTTCTCTGAAGTTACTTGCAAATCTTGGAGGGATACCTTCACCCTCTTCAAATACTGCATGAAGTATCTTATGAGTCCTAAAGATTTCTTGCTTCTTTTCAGGATTCTTTTTTAATGCTTCAATTAAAGCCTCGACTTTCTTTGTATCGAAAAGCATATTTCTATTAAAAATTTAGTGCTCTTAAGAAAATGGCGCATAACACTTAAATATACACAACCCCACCCCAATTTATTTCGCAAAGTCATCCATTTTTGACTGATATGCGCAGCTTTTTGCTATAGCTTTTGCTGCCCTATGTAATAGCGCACAAGTGAGTGACTCAACGAAGCCGGGTAAACTTCCTTTGCCTATCCTAAAAAACAACTGAATAAAAATTCTATTCAATTACCAATCCTAACACCCGTTAGCTTAAATTTGCGCTTACAAAACCATCAAAACCATGTATTTCGAACTGAGTGAAGAACATTTGATGATTCAGAAAGCCGCCAGGGATTTTGCCCGTACAGAGTGTTTACCAGGTGTAATTGACCGCGATGAACACCAGCGCTTTCCCCGCGAACAGGTGATGAAACTGGCCGAACTGGGCTTTATGGGCATGATGGTGAGTCCTGATTATGGCGGTGCAGGTATGGACACCGTTAGCTATGTACTGGCCATGGAAGAGATCAGCAAGGTAGATGCCAGTACCAGCGTTTGCATGAGCGTTAACAACAGCTTAGTTTGCTGGGGACTGGAAACCTTTGGCACTGAAGCACAAAAACAACAATACCTTACCCCATTGGCCCAGGGCCGCAAAGACGGTGAACTCTATATTGGCGCCTTTTTATTAAGTGAGCCTGAAGCCGGCTCCGATGCCACCAGTCAGCAAACCACCGCCGAAGACAAAGGTGATCATTACCTGATCAATGGCACCAAAAACTGGATTACCAATGGTTCTTCAGCTTCTGTATACTTAGTGATCGCACAAACTGATCCCGCCAAAGGGAGCCGTGGCATTAATGCCTTTATTGTTGAGAAAAATTGGCCGGGTGTGGTTGTTGCAGCCAAAGAAAATAAACTGGGTATCCGCGGTAGTGATACACACTCTATATTATTATCCGATGTAAAAGTGCCCAGAGAGAACCGGATTGGGGAAGATGGTTTCGGGTTTAAGTTTGCCATGAAAACCTTAGCCGGCGGCCGTATTGGCATTGCTTCACAGGCTTTGGGTATTGCGAGTGGGGCGTATGAGTTATCATTGGCGTATAGCAAGCAGCGTAAGGCTTTTGGCAAAGAGATCATGCACCACCAGGCCATACAGTTTAAATTAGCCGATATGGCCACTAAAATTGAAGCGGCCCGCTTACTTTGTTTGAAAGCTGCCTGGGAGAAGGATAATAAATTAGATTATACCCTGAGTTCATCCATGGCCAAAGTATTCGCCAGCGAAACGGCCATGTGGACAGCCACCGAAGCCGTTCAGATACACGGTGGCTACGGTTTTGTAAAAGAATACCATGTAGAAAGGATGATGCGTGATGCAAAAATTACCCAAATATATGAGGGCACTTCGGAAGTGCAGCGGATTGTGATTTCGAGAAGTATTCTGAAATAACGCTGCGATTAGCTCAGCTACTTACTGTCTCAGCGGTGAATGAACTTTTTGTCACCACAAAGCCGCAGAAAAGCGGAGGTTTCGCAGAGAAATACCAATCAATCAATATCCCTTGTATTTTCGTAGATACAAAGCATGAAGTACACACGATACATACAAGGGCTGCTATTCCTGTTTATTTTCGATGAATCCTATGCCCAGGACACACTGGTGATGGGACAGTTGCTAAGAAGAATAAACCAACTGCAGGCCAAAGAAAGTACTGTATTTCCCAAAGGCAGTTTTCCTTCTTACCGTTTGTATGCACTTAACAAGGATCGGGAGAAGGCGGATGTAAATGCTTTCTTTACCGGGTTAGTGGCATTTACGTTGAAGGATATTAATCAACAACTAACCCCTGCACAACAGAAGCTGTCCGAACAAATTATTTCGAATACTATTCCCGTTTATCCAAAGTTTCAAAACCAAAAAGGCAGGGGCACTTACAATTTCTGGCCTACTGATACCCCGAAAATTTTTCCTAATGCCGGATGGATGAATGTGTTTGATAAAAGCCAGGCATTACCCGATGACCTTGATGATACCGTGATTATGTTGCTGGCTATGGATACCCCCGATTCGGTAGCCAGGCAGGTACATGCTTTAATGCAGCAGTTCACTAATAATGGGGGAAAGAAAGTACACAACACTTTTAAAGGCTATCGGAACATTGCCGCATACTCTACCTGGTTTGGTAAAAAAATGCCGGTTGACTTTGATGTGTGTGTGCTGGCGAATGTGCTCTATTTTGTACAACGCTATAATTTAGAATGGACAGCAGCCGATAGTGCCAGTTTACAGTTAATAGAAAAAGTACTGGATGAACGTAAGCATGTAACTGATGCCGCTTATGTTTCACCGCATTATAGTAAGCTGCCGAATATATTATATCATTTATCGAGGCTGATGCAGTTAAAACCCATACCCTCATTAGAAAAATACAAACAACAGTTGGTGCAAGATGCCAGGCAGGCATTGGCCAATGCTACGGATTTTATGGATGAAGTGTTATTGAGCACTTCATTACTGCGCTGGGGTGAGAAGCCACCGGTGATGAAAGTACACGTAGCGAATAGTTTAGGGGAATTAATTGAAGATGGGTCCTTTTCATTTTTTATTGCGAATATGGCGTCTATGTTACCTGATCCTTTAAAACAATGGATGGGTGGGGCAGGAGTGGGGAAGTTTTATTATGATTGTGATGCGTATAATAATTTGTTGGTGCTGGAATATTTAGCGTGGAAGAATAAAAAATAATATCGAACAAGGAGCTTTGACTGACGATTTTTCCTACGCTAAGATGCAAAGCAATTAAGGTGCAATCAAAACGCTGCTACTTTGCGTAAAAAAGATATTTAATAGCCCGAAAATAGAAATTATGGCAGTGAATGTTGAAAAATATAATGAGATAAGTACTGATCTTGCAGGGAAGCAGGTAACACTTGTAGCAGTTAGTAAAACAAAACCCAACGAAGATATCCAGGCATTATATTCGCTCGGGCAACGGGATTTTGGAGAGAATTATGTTCAGGAGTTAGTTGACAAATACGCAGTATTACCTAAGGATATCCGCTGGCATTTTATTGGCCACCTGCAAAGCAACAAAGTAAAATACATTGCGCCATTTGTGCACTTGATTCATGGAGTGGATAGTTTTAAATTACTGCAAGAAATCAACAAACAGGCCGCTAAATCCGGTAGGATGATTGATTGCTTATTGCAGGTACATATCGCACAGGAAGAAACCAAGTTCGGGATGGATGAAGCGGAGCTGGAAGTTGCCCTTTCCGCTATGGCTGAACTGTCTAATGTGCATATTGTTGGCATGATGGGTATGGGTTCGTTCAGCGATGATCCGAAAAAAGTGCGGGGAGAGTTTCATTATTTGAAAACATTGTATACAAAGTTTGGTGAGTTGGAAATAGTAAGTAGTGAGTGGAGGATTTTGAGTATGGGTATGAGTGGTGATTATACAATCGCCATCGAAGAAGGCAGCACGATGGTAAGGATAGGGAGTTTATTATTCGGGGCGAGGGAATAAGTATGGTTCTGCCGTGAATGATTTTTTTCAGCGTAGAGCCGCGTGTAACGGGGAGGTTTCGCGGAGATTTTTTTTAAACCACCTGGGTACATAATAATATACACTTTGTACCCAAGTGGTTTAAATTATTTCAATGTTTCATCCAGCCATTTATAAAATTCGCGCTGCCATACCAATGCATTTTGTGCGGAGAGAACCCAATGGTTTTCATCGGGGATATAAAGGAAGCGGCTTTTAATTCCTTTTAATTGTGCAGCCTGGAAAGCCTGCTGGCCCTGCTCAATAGGTACCCGGTAATCCCTGCCGCCCTGTATGATCATGATTGGTGTGTTCCATTTATCAATAAAATTACTGGGCGATTGGCTGAATGAGCGTTGTGCCACGGCATTATTCTTATCCCAATACGATCCGCCTTTCTCCCAGTTCTCAAAAAACATTTCATCGGTGGTGCCATACATACTTCTAAAATCGAAAACCCCGTCATGTGAGATAAATGTTTTAAAACGCCCTTCATGCTGTCCTTCCAAAGCAAAAACAGAGAAGCCACCAAAACTGGCACCCACGCAACCCAGGCGTTTTTTGTCAACAAAATTTTCTATAGAAACAGCATCAATGGCACTCAGGTAATCTTTAATAACCTGTCCGCCCCAGTCTTTACTCACCTGTTCATTCCATTCTGTACCAAAGCCCGGCATCCCCCTGCGGGCAGGAGCTACAACAATGTATCCCTGTGACGCCATCAACTGAAAATTCCAGCGGAAGGAATAGAATTGTGTTAAAGGCGATTGCGGCCCCCCCTGGCAGTACAATAAGGTTGGGTATTTTTTAGTGGCATCAAATCCCGGCGGATAAATTACCCATACCAGCATCTTTTTATTGTCGGTAGTGGTAACGAACCTTCTTTCGGTTTTACACATATTTATTTTGGCATACGCAGTATCATTCACATGCGTAAGTTGTGTAAGTGATCCATTGGCTATATCAACCGAAAAAATTTCAGTAGCATGATTTATATCAGTACGGGACACAAACAATTCAAAACCAACCTGGCCCACAATACCGCTGATATCAAAATCGCCTTGGGTAACCTGGGTAATGGTAGCTGCGCTGTTGCTAGCTATGGGATTATTCACTTTAAACAATTGTAAAGTGCCATTGATGGGTGCGATAAAAAAGAGCGTATCGCCCTTCGTGCTCCATGCAAAACTTTCTACATGAATATCATCACGCTGTTTGGTGAGGTTGGATTTTGTTTTTCCATCAGATATAATGATATCCTGTTTGTCGGCCTCATACCCATCACGTTTCATTTGTAACCATGCGAGGGTACCTTTTTTATTGTAAGCAGGATTTACATCATAGCCATTATTGTCGTCCGTTAAATTTCGGGTGCTGCCATTAATTAGATTGTATTCATATAAATCTGTATTGGTGCTGGTTGCATACGCAGTACCCGCTTTTTTCTTTGCCACATATACAATGTGTTTGCTATCGGGGTTCCAGATAAAATCTTATCCCCACCAAAAGGTTTTTGCGGGCTGTCATAAGGTTCGCCAGGCATGATATCTTTGGCGGTCCCGGGTTTACCATTTATCATCGGTGCAACAAATACATGGTCAAATTTTCCATCTTCCCAAGTATCCCAATGCCGGTAATTGAGCGAGTTGTAGATAAAGACATTCGATTTTTGCAGGTCGGCATACTTTTCAGATCCTTTAACATCCATCAACTTAACACCTTCACTACTGATCATAAATTTTCCATCGGGTGAAATTTTTGAGTTCACTAAAAAGCTATCAGTATTTTTTATTTCAACCGACTCACCGCCGTTTCTAGCTATCAGATATAATTTACGGGCACTTTTATTTTCTGCGAGATTAGGTGTACTTACTGAATAGATCAGGTACTCATTATTTTTCGACATACCCAATCCGGATACTCTTCCTAACTTCCAGAGTTGTTCAGGTGTGAGTTTGTTTTGCGCCTGAAGAGAAAAAAGGATTAGGCTAAAACCGGTGAGCAATAAAATGTATTTCATATCGGGTGATTTATAATGAAAAAGTCTATGATTTTTTATCCTTTCTTAGTCCTGGCATAATCAAATACCAATTGGCAGAAAGTTTTCACACCTACATCCAATTTACTATCATCAATATAAAAATCGGGAGTGTGGTGTGCAGGGGCCTGATCCATGGAAAGGGTGGGGTTGCGGGCACCTAAATAAAAAAAGAAAGCAGGAGCTTTGGTTCCATAAAAAGAAAAATCTTCTGCACCGGTTACCCAATGATAGGGCACTACATTATTTTCTCCCGCAGCTTTTTGCAAAGAGGGTAGGCTCTGGGCCACCAATTTCGGATCGTTAAAAGTAACCAATGTTTTGGTATCAATGGTTACTTCTGCAGTGGCACCATAAACGGCAGCAATATTTTTTACGGTGTTGCGGATGCGATCGTGTACTTCTTTCTGCATCTTACTGTCTAATGTGCGGATGGTTCCTTCCATGATGGCTTCTTCGGGAATGATATTGGGACGGACACCGGCATTTATTTTTCCAACTGTGATGATCACAGGAGCCTGTGTAAGGTCCATTTGCCTGCTCACAATAGTTTGCAAATTCTGAATAATCTCAGAACTTACCACAATCGGATCAATGCCCTTCCATGGATCGGCACCATGGCTTTGTTTACCTTTTACTTTAATGGTAAACCAATCAGAAGAAGCCATAAAAGCTTCGGGTTTATAATAAATTTTTCCGAGGTCGCCGAATGATTCAATATGCATACCAAAAATGGCATCCACTTTAGGGTTATCCATCGCGCCTTCTTTTATCATAAGGGGTGCACCACCTTCTTCTGTTCCGGGAGGGCCTTCTTCAGCGGGTTGAAAAAGAAAGACAACCGTGCCGGGCACATCGTTTTTCATTTTACTCAATACTTCTGCCGTACCCATCAACATAGCAATATGCGAATCGTGGCCGCAGGCATGCATTACACCCACTTTTTGGCCATTATAATCAGTGGTAACATTTGATTTAAAGCTCAGTGCATTCCTTTCTGTAACCGGCAACGCATCAATATCGGCGCGCAAAGCCACAACAGGGCCAGGTTTGACACCTTTTAAAATACCTACCACGCCGGTACCCGCCATTATTCTTGTTTCAATACCCAGTTCTTTTAAATATGCCTCTATTTTCTTCGCAGTATTAAATTCCCGATTGGATAGTTCAGGATTTTGATGGAAGTATCTTCTCCATGCGACTACTTTAGGGGTTTCATCTTTTACCAATTGATCATAATTGGCGGGCAGGTTCTGGGCCGAAGCAGCTATTGTAATAAACAGGCAAAAAGGCAATAATTTTCTCATGCATCTGGTTTAAGTACGGAAGATACAAATTTGAGGGTATTGAAATGAAGCATGAAGCCAAATTTTAGGTATTCTGTTATTATATGATATAATCCTTTGCGGTGCACTTAGTAACTTGACGAGTGAAAAAAAAATATATTTTTTAATTGCTATTATAAATATGTAACTCTTTAGAAAGAAGGTTAGTTTTCATAAATCACGGGTTTGTAAAATGAACTGTGTCAAAAGAATAATTCGGTTATAGTTTAAAAGAGGCGGTGACGGCTCCATTAACAGAGCAAGGCACCGCCTCTTT
>JAYSXR010000304.1:0-8823 GCA_043717145.1 Chitinophagaceae bacterium
CGGGTTCAGAAGTGTACATGAATACAATTATAATCAAATACAAATGAATTTGCCGGAAGCACTATATCTATCACCAGATAGGTTACAGATCATGCAGGCACAAAAACTGCAGGTCCTATTGGTGTATCTTTCCACCCACTCCCCTTTTTACCGGGAATTGTTTGCAAAACATGAGGTTGATATCACTACCATCAAAACCCTCAGTGACCTTTCCTGGCTGCCTACAACAGGTAAAGAGGACCTGCAGCAACGCAATGAAGATTTTTTATGCGTATCCCCCAATAAGATTATTGAATATGCTTCTACATCAGGAACTTTAGGCAGCCCGGTTACTATTGCATTAACAGAAACCGATCTCAACCGCCTGGCTTATAATGAGTATTGTTCCTTTGTGTGTGCAGATGGGTCGGCAGATGATATTTACCAGTTAATGCTTACACTGGATAGGCAATTCATGGCAGGGATCGCTTACTATTCGGGGTTGCGCAAACTGGGTGCGGGCATTATCAGGCTGGGGCCCGGTGTTCCTTCTATGCAATGGGAAACAATCAAGCGGTTAAAGCCTACTTCAATTGTAGCCGTACCCTCCTTTATTCTGAAGCTCATTCAATTTGCCCATGTCAACCATATTAATCTTAACGAATCATCTGTTACAAAAGCGATTTGTATTGGTGAAAACATACGTAACCCGGATTATTCCTTAAATATTCTCGGTAAAAAAATAATAGAATCCTGGAACATCAAACTGTATTCAACCTATGCCTCTACAGAAATGCAAACCGCCTTTACAGAATGCCATGAAGGCCGTGGAGGACACCTGCAACCGGAATTGCTTGTTGTAGAACTGCTTGACGAGAATAATCAACCCGTTGAACCCCAAATACCCGGCGAAGTAACCATTACGACCCTCGGTGTAGAAGGTATGCCGCTTTTACGTTATAAAACAGGTGATATCTGCATGTATGATGAGGGCATTTGTACCTGTGGCCGTACAAGCCTCCGCTTATCGCCCGTTATTGGCCGTAAAAAGCAAATGATCAAATTCAAAGGCACCACCTTATACCCTCCTGCCATCTTTGACCTGTTGAATGAGATGGAGGATATACTTGATTTTATGGTTGAAGTTTCTTCCAACGAAATCGGTTTAGATGAAGTAGTGCTTTACCTCCTGCCTGCCAGTAACGGCGATGCCTGCGATCGCAGGATCAGGGCCGATTTACAAGCCCGGCTGCGCGTTAGTCCTTCCATTGTGTATGTTGATACAGATGCCCTTCAAAAAATGCAGTCTTCGGAATCAGGTCGAAAAACGGTCAAATTTATCGACCGGCGGAAATAAGGGGTGAGACTGGCACTATTTTCAATACTTTTACTACCGGTTTTTAGGATTTCTAACAACAAACAGTTTTTTACTTATGATACTTTTGGGACAAAGCGCGCTTACCCTTAATGACTTCTCAGATGTCTTATTTAAACAAAAAAGTATTGCTTTAGATGAATCTGCCTTACAAAAGGTAAATACGAATTTTAGTTTCCTGCAGGATTTCTCAAATAATAAACTGATTTATGGAATAAACACCGGTTTTGGTCCCATGGCGCAATATAAGATCAGGAATGAGGATCTTCTGCAACTTCAGTACAACCTTATACGCAGCCATAGTTCAGGTAGCGGTAATCTGTTGCCTGCTTTATTGGTGAAGGCCCTGATGATAGCCCGTTTAAACAGCCTGATGCAGGCATTTTCCGGTGTTCATACTGAAGTGGTAGAATTGCTCTGCAGCTTGATCAATAAAAATATCAGCCCATGTATCTACGAACATGGCGGTGTAGGTGCCAGTGGCGACCTTGTTCAGTTGGCTCACCTTTCACTGGTGCTGATTGGGGAAGGAGAAGTGCTGTTTGAAGATAAGGTGTATCCCACAGCAGAAATATATATGCGGTTCGGCATAAAACCTCTTTCCATTCATATACGCGAAGGCATTGCCATATTGAACGGCACTTCTGCTATGACCGGTATTGGTATGGTAAACATTATACAGGCGCGAAAACTACTGGAATGGTCGGTTATGCTTTCGGCCATGACAAATGAAATTGTTGAAGCATTTGATGACCATTTTTCTTATGAATTGAATATCGTAAAACACCATACCGGACAAAACCGGGTGGCAGCTATGTTCAGGGAAACATTAAAGGGCAGCAAAATGATCCGTAACCGTTTGGAGCAACATTTAGATCATGCTGTTAACCCTGACCAACCTATAGTGGTAGACAAAGTACAAGAGTATTATTCATTGCGCTGCGTTTCACAGGTATTAGGCCCTGTTTATGATACTATAGTACATGCCGAAAAGGTAGTGGTGGATGAATTGAACTCTGCGAATGACAACCCGATAATTGATCATATAAATAAAAACATCTTTCATGGTGGAAATTTTCATGGCGATTATGTTTCACTGGAAATGGACAAACTGAAAATTGCCACCACCAAATTATCTATGCTGTCAGAAAGGCAACTCAATTACCTTTTGAATGAAAAGCTCAACCAGAAATTTCCGCCTTTTATGAACCTCGGTGTGTTGGGCGTTAATTTTGGTATGCAGGGTATGCAATTTACCGCAACGTCTACCGTGGCAGAAAATCAAACCCTGTCTTTTCCCATGTATGTGCATAGCATCCCCAACAACAACGACAACCAGGATATTGTAAGCATGGGTTGTAATGGTGCATTGATGACCAGGCAAGTGATTGCCAATACATTCGAAGTTCTCTCTATCCAATTAATGACGGTTTTACAGGGGATTGATTATTTAGCTTGCCAAGAAAAACTCGCACCTGATTCGTTTGCCCTTTATACCGAAGTGAGAAAAATATTCCCTAAGTTTATTGAAGACGCACCTAAATACAATGATCTGAAAAAAGTAAATGCTTTTTTACAGATAACCACCCCTGCTATTTCATTTAATAAAATTCAGGAATTATGATATGCGCACTGGTCACCGGCGGCTCAAGAGGCATAGGCAGAGCCATTTGTGTTACAATGGCCGGAATGGGTTATTATGTGCTGGTGAATTATAAAAACAATACAACAGAAGCCGATAAAACACTGGACCTGATAAAACAAAACGGCGGTGCCGGTGAATTGTTACAGTGTGACGTATCTGACAAGCACCAGATAACAGAGATCCTGGGTAAATGGATCGAGGCGAATACCGAAAAATACATTGAAGTATTAGTTAACAATGCAGGCATTAAAGATGATTCTTTACTTTTGTACATGCAGGATGCACAATGGGAAAATGTGATAAAGAATAACTTAGATAGTTTTTTCTATATCACACGGCTTGTATTAAACGGTATGCTGTTAAAAAAATATGGAAGGATCATTAATATCGTTTCGCTTTCAGGTTTAAAAGGGTTGCCCGGACAAACCAATTACTCGGCTGCAAAAGCAGGTGTAATCGGCGCCACCAAAGCCCTTGCACAGGAAGTTGCCCGGCATGGTATTACAGTAAATGCCATAGCACCGGGACTTATCAAAACTGATATGACGGAAGGAATGGATGAAAACGAAATGAAAAAACTGATCCCTGCAAGGCGGTTCGGGTTACCGGAAGAAGTGGCGCATGCCGTTGGTTTTTTAGCTTCAAAGCAGGCAGGGTATATTACAGCAGAAGTTCTTTCGATTAATGGGGGGATGTATTCGTGAGACCTGAATCGTAAGTAATAAGTTGTAAATAGCGAGGGATTAATTTTAAATATGTACTGCTTCCTGAGGTCCACAACTGACTGCGCACCATTCACCATTCAAAAAAAAATATGGCGCTTGAAAATAATATTTCCTCCCTCCTTCCGCAGAAGCCACCTTTTGTTATGGTAGATCAATTACTTCATTCTGATGAAATGGTTACCCGAAGTAGTTTCCGTATAACCGAGGATAATGTTTTTACCATCAATGGCCAGTTTACAGAAGCGGGGCTGATGGAAAATATGGCGCAGACCGCAGCAGCAAGGGCCGGATATATGGCAGGCCTTGAAAATAAACCGGTTAAAGTTGGCTATATCGGTTCTGTTAAAAACCTTGAGATATTCGGTCTCCCTCAAACTAATGATAATATACTAACTGAAATAAGGATAGAAGACCAGGTCTTTAACGTTTCTATAATCTCAGGCAGGGTTTGGTGTAACGACAAACTGATAGCGCAATGCGAAATAAAAATATTTATGGAGCGGGAAATACAGAACATAGAATAACACCTAACCCATCAATTTTATGCAGGACATTTTTATTATTTCCGATAATATCACCTCTCCCATAGGTTTAACGACTGCTGAGAATTTTACAAGCCTTACAAAAAATGTTTCAGGTGTTACGTTACATAATGACCTAACATTATCTGATCAACCTTTCTATGCTTCTCTTTTTGATCATGCACATGAGTTTATAAGCAATCATAACACTTTTACAAGGTTTGAGCAATTGCTTATTGCTTCCATCACCGGTGCTTTAAAGAATAGCGGGATTGACTGTGCGGATAATAAGACTGTTTTGATCATCTCATCTACCAAGGGAAATATAAGCCTCCTCGAAACCAACGAATTTGATCCGGCATTGAAGAAAAGAATTGCGCTGCATACCTCCGCAAAAATGGTTGCCGAATATTTTGGTTTTAGTAACCTGCCACTCGTTGTATCTAGTGCGTGCATCTCTGGTTTGCTGGGGATTATTACCGGTAACAGGTTGATCCAATCCGGTCGCTATGAAAATGTAGTCATTGCGGGTGCAGATATTATTTCAAAATTTATATTATCGGGTTTTGAGTCCTTTCAGGCAATTAGTCCTGAGCCGTGCAAACCATTCGACATTAACCGGAAAGGAATAAACCTGGGAGAAGGGGCAGGAACGGTTATTCTTTCTTCGCAAAAAAAGCATGCAAAAGGTATACAACTAATGGGTGTTGCCGTTGGTAATGATGCCAATCATATTTCGGCCCCCTCACGCACTGGTGAAGAATTGGGATTTGTTATTAAAACTGCCTTGCGCAACTCTGCTTTTACAGCGGCCGATATTGACCTTATCTCTGCACATGGCACCGCTACACTTTACAACGATGAGATGGAAGCAAAAGCCATTACGGCTGCAGGGCTTCAATCAATTCCGGCAAATAGTTTGAAAGGATATTATGGACATACACTGGGTGCAGCCGGACTGATTGAATCAATCATTTCCATAGAATCGCTTAAAGAAAACCTGGTACTGCCAACCAAGGGGTTCGAACAAATGGGACTGGAATCACCTATACATATAAGTAATACTTTAGCACATATTCCTTTACAAAATTGTTTAAAAACGGCTTCCGGTTTTGGTGGATGTAATGCAGCCGTTATTTTTAGTAAAAAATAAAACGCATGTAATTACGCTGTGAAATCTCACCATACGATGGGGCTCTGCGTTGAACTGGGTTAAACATAGCAAGAATGTGAGAATAAAATTATCTGCATATTAAACGCAAAAAAATATAATTAGCTAAATACGAGTATTAATTTGTCAATAAAAAATCATATCACTGCCAGCTGTGCTATCAGCAAGGGTGTCGTTTATAAAAACGGAGAGCCTGTATTCGCAAAATTGGATGCCGATCTGACTGGCTTTCTACTTTCGGTTTATCAATATCTGACTCTTAACTATGTAAGATTTTATAAAATGGATAATCTGAGTAAGCTGGGTTGGCTTGCTTCAGAAATATTGCTGAAAGATAGTTTTCATGCAGAAAAATACAGGCCGGAAGAAACAGGCATCCTTTTAACCAATTCCAATTCTAGTCTTGATACGGACCTTAAATATGTTCAGACGATCAGAGATATACCCAGTCCTTCGTTATTTGTATACACATTACCCAATATCATGATCGGGGAAATTTGTATCAGGAATCATTTTAAAGGAGAAACCGCTTTGTTCGTGTTTAAGCGTTTTGATGCCCTTTTTATGGAACAATATGTAAACAACCTGATGAATAATGGTATTTTACAAGCCTGCATCTGTGGATGGGTTGAATTACTGGAGAATAAATATAAAGCCGTTTTATTTTTGGTAGAAAAAAAAACAAATGAGCAAACCAATATTTTTACAGCCAAAAATATGATTAAACTATTTCAGATAGAAAATATATAAAATGAGTACAGGGGTTTTTATTGCAGGCGCAGGAATTATAACAGCCATAGGTAATAATATTGCCGAATGCCTTTCGGCGTTAGAAAAGGAAGAGGCAGGCATGGCTGGTATCACGTATCTTGAAACCATTCATCGCAATACAATCCCGGTTGCAGAAGTAAAATTGAGTAACCAGCAACTGGCTGCCATTTCAGGACTTCCCTCACAAAGCAGCCGCACTACCCTGCTAAGCAGCATCGCTGCTAAAGAAGCCTTGAATAATGCGGGCATTAAAAATATTTCTTCCTTACGTACCGGTTTTATTTCGGCCAATACGGTTGGGGGTATCGATAAAACAGAGAAATTCTTTGCTGATTTTCTTTCGGCTCCATCTAAAGGTCGGTTGCGTGAAGTGATCAATCATGAATGTGGCTCTGTTACCGAATTGGTAGCTAGGCATCTAGGTATTCATCATTATGTGAGCACTATCAGTACAGCCTGTTCCTCTTCCGCTAATGCAATCGCATTTGGCGCAAGGTTAATTAAACACAATGTGCTTGATGTGGTAGTTGCTGGCGGCACAGATGCTTTGACAAAATTTACACTCAACGGTTTTAATACATTGATGATTCTGGACAGGCAATTCTGTAAACCATTTGATGAAGAAAGAATGGGTTTGAATCTTGGAGAAGGTGCAGGTTACCTGGTGCTGGTATCAGACAAAGTTGCGGCATCTTTACAAAACACATTGAGCACAAAACTTAGTGGTTATCAAAATGCCAATGATGCCTATCACCAAACAGCTTCTTCGCCGGATGGAATAGGATCGTTTCTTGCTATGACAGGTGCTTTGTCCCGAAGCGGGCTGCAGCCATCTGATATTGATTACATAAACCTGCATGGTACCGGTACACAAAACAATGACCTTGCCGAGGGCACTGCCATTAAACGGCTATTTACAGCACCTTATCCAAAAATGAGTTCCACCAAATCATACACCGGGCATACATTAGGTGCAAGTGGCGGTATTGAAGCAGTGCTGTCTGTACTATCCATCAAACATGGCATAGTATATCCAAACCTTCGTTTTAAAACACCTATGCTTGATCTGGATTTAATTCCTCAAACAAGTTTTCTAAAGAGCCAGGAGATCCAACATGTGCTGTCTAATTCATTTGGCTTTGGCGGTAATTGCACATCATTGATCTTTTCAAAAGTGTGCGCATGAAAATATACATACAGGCAACAGCTGCCATTTCACCACAAAATACATTCGGACAGGTTCCCTTCCTTACTCAGCCTGTAGTGTACATCGGTAACCGTTTACAAACCATTGAACCTGATTACAAGAATTTTATTGATGTAAAATTGTTACGGAGGATGAGCCGTATTATCAGAATGGGAGTGGCGGCTGCTTCGGCCTGTTTACAGGAAGCCGGTGAAACCAATCCAGGCGCCATCATTACCGGAACCACTTATGGTTGCCTGGAGGATACGGGTATTTTTTTAACAGAAATTATTCAGCGGAACGAGGAAATGCCGCCACCTACCCCCTTTATACAATCAACACACAATACAGTTGGGGCACAGGTTGCGCTTATGTTGAAGTGCCATAATTATAATAACACTTTTGTCCATAACGGATTTTCTTTTGAAAGCGCCTTGTTAGATGCATTACTGTTACTAAAAGATAAAGAAGCTGATACTATTTTAGTGGGAAGTGTAGATGAATTAACTGATAATAGTTATAGTGTTTTAAACAGGCTTGGCTTGTATAAACGCAAAGGTATTTCTAACCTGGATTTATTCGCTACTCATTCAAAAGGCACGATTGCAGGAGAAGGCGCAGCTTTCTTTTTATTAACGACTAAATATGCTCCTGCAGTGTATGCCCAATTAGATGGCATGGCTACTTTTTACGAGCAAGTAGATATAAAAGATATCGAACAGCAGATTCTATCATTTTTAAAAGAGCATCAGAGTAACTTACAGGATATTGATATTGTAATAACTGGGAAAAATGGTGATGCGGGGCAAGATGAGATCTATGACCAATTAAAGCAATCTGTCTTTGTCGAAAACAGGCTCATACAGTTCAAACATCTTTGTGGCGAATACCCTACTGCAACCTCTTTTGCTCTTTGGATGGCCGCAACGATTCTAAAAACAGGAGAAGTGCCGGCAATTGCAGGAAGCCAAGGAGTACAGAAACATACACCAAAAAAAATCCTTATTTACAACCATTATCAGAATAAATATCATTCTTTACTGCTCGTATCATCATGTTAAGTTATAAAGGACATTTTTTATAAACAGTCGTTTTTAAACCAGATAAATACATACCAAAAAAATCAGCAAACATAAATATTCCAAAGAACCTGGCTACACCATGAGTAACTATGTATTTCAAAGTTGCATTCAGAGGGTTTAGTTAAACCAAATAATAATATGCATATGTTGTTGGGAGATTTTTTTACTATTAATTCCATTGAAGAAGAAGGCGATACTACTAAAGCGGTGCTGGAATTAAATATTACCCACCCAATATTTAAAGGGCATTTTCCTGGCCAGCCGGTAGTGCCCGGTGCCTGCCTGCTACAAATGGTAAAAGAGATTTTGCAAACTATCAAGGGTGATAATATACAATTGATAAAAGCACAACAGCTCAAATTTATATC
>JAYSXR010000305.1:0-2957 GCA_043717145.1 Chitinophagaceae bacterium
TCCGTTAACATCATATACGTAGGCAATGCCACCGCTCATGCCCGCTGCAAAGTTCCTGCCTGTACTGCCCAGTATTACTGCATTTCCACCGGTCATATATTCGCAGCCATGGTCGCCCACACCTTCCACAACTACATTGGCACCGGAGTTTCTTACGGCAAACCTTTCACCGGCTTTACCTCTTATAAAGGCTTCGCCCGAAGTGGCACCATAAAAGGCAACATTGCCAATTATAATATTTTCTTCAGGTATAAATGTTGCCTGTTTCGATGGATAGATGATAAGTTTAGCACCACTCAATCCCTTACCAAAATAATCGTTGGCATCGCCTTCCAGTTCCAGCGTAATGCCTTTGGCGTTGAATGCCCCAAAACTTTGTCCTGCCGTTCCGGTAAAAGTAAAATGAATGGTATCCTCCGGTAAACCTTCGGCCTTATATTTTTTACTTATTTCATTTGATAAAATAGTACCCGCAGTGCGATCTGTATTTTTAATGGGAAAAGAGGCAGACACTCTTTGTTTTTTCTCAAGGGCCGGTTGGGCCGTCTTTAATAATTTCCAATCAAGTACATCAGCTATACCATGATCCTGTTTTTCCTGGTTGTATAATCCTGTATCGGATGCTTCCTCTTTGTACAATACCGCAGAGAGGTCCAGTGCATTATATTTCCAATGGGTAATGTTATCCCTCATTTCCAAAGAGTCTACCTGGCCAACCATTTCACTAATGGTTCTAAAACCAAGTTCAGCCATAATCTCCCTTAATTCTTCTGTGATAAAACGAAAGAAATTCACAACATGGTCCGGGTCGCCGGTAAAACGTTTGCGTAATTCGGGGTCCTGTGTTGCCACACCAACGGGACATGTATTCAGATGACATTTACGCATCATGATACATCCCTCCACAATTAAAGCCGCAGTGGCAACGCCCCATTCTTCCGCACCCAGTAAAGCGGCGATAGCAATATCTTTTCCCGTTTTCATTTGTCCGTCTGCCTGCAGTACCACACGGCTTCGTAATTTATTTTTAACAAGTGTTTGGTGTGCTTCAGCCAGGCCAAGCTCCCATGGAAGCCCTGCATGTTTGATGGAACTGATAGGAGAGGCACCGGTTCCGCCATCATGTCCTGAAATCAAAACTACATCTGCTTTTGCTTTCGCAACACCTGCTGCAATGGTGCCTACCCCGGCTTTCGATACCAGCTTCACATTAATGCGTGCTGCACGGTTGGCATTCTTTAAATCAAAAATTAATTGTGCCAGATCTTCAATCGAATAAATATCATGATGGGGTGGTGGTGATATCAATCCCACACCCGGTGTGGCATGTCGTGTTTTACCTATCCAGTCATCTACTTTGTATCCAGGTAATTGGCCTCCTTCTCCGGGTTTAGCGCCCTGTGCCATTTTAATTTGCAGTTCGTCCGCTTGCGTGAGATAAAAACTGGTAACACCAAAACGTGCAGAAGCCACCTGCTTAATAGCAGAACGCATCGAATCGCCATTGGGCATTTTTTCATAACGTATCTCATCTTCTCCACCTTCACCGGTATTACTTTTGCCACCTAAGCGATTCATGGCAATGGCCAGTGTGGTATGCGCCTCCCAAGAAATGGAGCCGAACGACATAGCACCGGTTGCAAAACGTTTGTAAATATTTTCTGCAGGTTCAACTTCATCAATGGAAACAGAAGGATGGTTACGTTTAAAACGGAAAAGGCTGCGGAGCGTGCATGCTTTTTCACTCTGGTCGTTAACAACTTTCGAATATTTTTTGAAGGTTTCGTAATCGTTTGTTTTGGTAGCGTGTTGTAACAGGTGAATGGTTTGGGGATTGAATAAATGAAATTCACCTTTGCGTTTCCATTGATAAATTCCGCCTACAGGTAACCTGTCAACCGGTATATCTTTTTTACTGAAAGCGAAGAAATGTTTGGATAAAGTTTCTTTGGCAATCTCATCTAACCCCATTCCCTGTATGCGCGAGATGGCACCGGTAAAATATTGGTCAACCACTGTTTTATTCAAACCAATGATCTCAAATATTTGTGCACCCTGGTAAGATTGTAAAGTAGAGATGCCCATTTTGGAAAACACTTTCAGCAAACCTTCATTCACCGCTTTTATATAATTCTTTTTCAGGCAATCTGCATCCAGTTCTGTTTGCAGTTTATCACTGATCTTCATATCGCGGATAGAAGACAATGCGAGATAGGGATTGATCGCTGTTGCGCCAAACCCAAGCAGGCAGGCGAAATGATGCACTTCCCAAACATCGCCTGCTTCCACAATAATGCCTACCTGTCCGCGATAACCTTTTCTGATAAGGTGATGGTGCACGGCTGCCGTGGCCAATAAAGAAGGCATGGGCGCGTGATCAGAATCTATGGCACGATCGGTTAAAATAATTACTTCAAATCCATCCTCCACCGCATCTACCGCATAGCGGCATAAACGGTCTAGACCGGCTTTTAAAGACCCCGGTTTTCCATCAGCCCTGAAATAAGTCTGTAATGTTTTTGCCTGGAAGATACCCGTATCAATACTCCTGATCTTTTCTAATTCATGGTTGTTAAGAACGGGATGTTTCAATGCCACACTATGGCAGGCCAATGGGTCTTCAATTAATAAATTACCATTGCTTCCGGCAAACGTGGCGAGCGACATCACCATTCTTTCACGAATCGGATCAATCGGTGGATTGGTTACCTGCGCAAAGAGTTGTTTAAAATAACTACTCAGGTGTTGCGGCTGTTCACTTAAAATAGCCAGTGGCACATCGGTGCCCATTGAGCCGATAGGTTCTTTACCATCGAGTGCCATCGGGGCAATAATGGTATCGAGGTCTTCTGTTGAATAGCCGAATGCTTTCTGGTATTTAAAAACCTGGTCGTGTTCAAGGTGTGTGAACATAACACGGGGTTCGGGTAATTCTTCTAAACGTATTTTATATTTGT
>JAYSXR010000306.1:0-8814 GCA_043717145.1 Chitinophagaceae bacterium
GTAAATGCTAATATATCTGTTTCTGCAGCAACCGAAGCTTTTGATGAGCCTTTAACAAAAGACCAGGTAGTAGCACTTGTAACGCCCTTCTTCGCATAAGGTATATTAAAAATTAAAATCATCTTCATATACAGGTTATAATTAAATGTTTATAGCCAACAGTCCTTCATTTTTTTAAAGAGCTGGCATGAAGTAAGAAAGCATAGAAACAGAATAGTAGGGCCTCAATTAAATTATTAAATAAATTAAAACAAAAAAAATGAAACTGATAATTGTATTTTTCTCCCTGACCCTGTTAACAGGATTGGGCAGTGTATATGGACAATCAATAAAAATGCAACGCGATAACATGATGGTACCTGACGTAAGCACCTGGCCCGAAGCCTCCCGGATGGCGGTCGATGAGATCACCGGCAAGTACGGGAAGCCAGACGCTGTTACTACAGATGAACTAACCTGGATGAATAAAGGCGTGTGGAAAAAGATCTGCATTACCAAAATGGAAAGCAAACATAGTTTTCCTATTGAACACACTGATATGATGCAGACAACAATCAGTTATAAAGTACCGGAGGATAAAATGGACGAACTGGGTAAATTTGACGGAAGTGTTACGTTTGACCGTACACAGGGAACAATGAGTGCACGTTGTGATAAGGAAGGAAATAATTTCTTAGCATTGAACCTTGCCAATGATATCATTATGGGCACAAAAAATGTTAAGCAGGCAAGAATGGCCTACGGCGACATAGTAAAAGAAAAAATGAATGGCGGAAACCCGGCATATATGATGGGACTTACTTTCGAAATAAATCCGGCTGCGGCTGACCCGGATATAAACACAACGGGTTTAACCAAACAGGATGTGATGAATGGAATGAAAAAACAATAAGGAATTTTTCATATTGAGTTGGTTATTGGAAAGACGGCCATAATCCTATGGCCGTTTTATTTCTTTTTCGGGCCAAAAAACAAAAAGAAAATAGATACAGGAATGCATCTCAATATAAAGTGAATGACGGGCAGTGCTTATTCCTGATATTTCACCCCATAGATTCCAATTCAGTTTTGAATGACGCCTCGAAATTTATTATATAGTCCCTACATAATCAAAACCTCATACACAAACTTTGCAGTCGTCTCTAACAAAGTTTTAAAATTTTTCGCAATCGTACACGCTTCCATCTGTTGCGAAGGAAAATGGGATTTGGCAATTTCAGTAATACGTTCTTCATCCAAGTAATCAAACATCCATTCTTAAGCCAGATCTTCATTTAAAATGAATGGCATCCGCATTTTTGTGTTATGAACTTTGGCCATCAAATATCCTTTGGGTGGCCGGTGGTAACGATTGCGACTGTACAACAGTTTCTCCTGCTGCCCTATCACTTAACGGCTTAGTAATACCCGACATAAAAAAATAAAGTTTATCCCTGACCGTAATATAAAGAAGTGTTTTTAGGGCTATTTTTGGTGGTTCGGCCGTGCGTTTGTTCAGCGGAAAAAAATGATGCCATTCATAAAAGCCCGTCGAGAGAACGAGGCACCTTCTTTCCAAAGCCGATTGCCGGTAGATTTTATTCGGCAATAACATTACCTCTGTCATCGCTTTGAGTGTGGTATTACCGGGAATGAATTTTCCTTGCGCATTTTTATAGCCCCTTCTCCACTGCTCCACTTTTTCTCCGGTGTCTAGCAGTTTTCCAAACCAGGAAAGGATAAGAACCTAACATTTCCTGCCTTGAATATCAATTAATTAAGACGTGCAAAATAATAACTTCACGAATTACACTAGCAAATCCGTTTTCTTTAGAATGTCTACTAATTTCCAATTATTACTAATCAAATCAATGGTTCCATCAATAGTCCGGTTTTGGTCAGTTGAAGATGCATTAGGAATTTGTCTTAGTAAGTCTACCGTAACATAGAACGAATTGCTTTGGGCTCCGATTTCGTATACCTTTTTCGTTCTTGTTTACGTAATAAAGTCAACTGCGTCGCCTGTAATGAATAAATCATATCCTGGTGCTACAAAAAGATCATTAATTTGATTTTTTTGTCTGAGGTAATTGCTGTTTGCTGTGGACTTTTATCTTATAGGATTTTAAGTAATAAGTCCCATCATCTTGCAGCCCTAACGTATCTGGGAAATCTCTCTCTTTTTCTGTAAAATAAATAATCAGAAATTTATCTGTACAATTTGTATACTTAACCTTAATTGTGTTTGGCTGTATATGGACGGATCACTTTTTTTCCAAAAAGCTCGGCAGGTATGTATACCAGGGTCGCAGTAACAGACTCGCCAATCCTTTTAGCTATAGTGTGATTTATGCCTTCGGGGTTAATGATGCTTTCTTCTCTACGTAGGTTCGCAGGCAAGCTATAACGACCAGGGAGATTGGGTCTTGCCCGTTTTCCTGCTTTCTCATACCTAACAGTGGTAGTCTCCAATAATTCAGGTATTGCCGGTATATCAAAAAGGGTTAACACCATTTGCGCATCCTAGGCAACAAACTTTTCATGCCAGCTACAAAAAACCAGTTTCTTTAGCTGTGCTAATTGAAACTCAAGATTCTGCAGTTTTAGTGATAGCTTTTCATTAATGGATACTTGCTCATGATAAGTACTTTTGTAGTCAATATGTTCACCATTTTCTTCCATCATTTGATGGTGTAAAACTCGCTCTGTTATTGGGTTATAGAAAATATAACACCTACTTTGTTTACCCACATAAGCACCCACATAAAGTGCGTAAACCCGCCCTTTTTTTAAGTTTAAAAAACAAACTGTGCATATCCTGACTAAATTATCTGCGCAAAGAAAAACGCTTCCTTTTGCGAACAGAATTAAGTACAATGCGTTGTAAAATCAATTGCAACTGAACAGTATCAATAGTAGCGCAAGTGCTGTTGGGTGCTGTGGAAGGAAGTTCATACACCCCCTTTTCTAAACGCTTATAATAAATGGCCACGCCATCGCATTCCCAGGTGAGAAGCTATGGGGTGAAATATCCAAGGAGTTTTATTTGATTGCGTTTTTTGTTTACAAAAATATAAACGCCACCCTGTAACACATTTGACTGGCAGTGCTGGTTTACCAAACCACAGAGTGCATTAAAGCTTTTGCGCATATCAGCGGCACCATTATATTAATAATAAACAGTGGAACTATTTGGGTGAAGCATGATCAGGCTAGTAATATCTGCTTAAAAAAACCAATGGATTGTTGCGTAAGTGGAATCTGTACATGGATACCACTAACCCATGTGATGGTTATTTGTTCTTTACTAACAGCGGAAGTAACCCCTACTGGCAGAAAAGATCCGGTATCTATTTTATCTACTATGTACACTCCCTACCAACATTGGAATACATAATAGGGCTCTTTATTACCAGCACAGTAATCTCTCTGTTTTAATCCACTGGCCTGCCAATTTGTAATCATGACCATCATTTGGGCGCGTTGCTCTTTTCTGTTTTGCATTTGTTTCTCTTTTTGTAAAACTCAAATATTCTAGGCAACTTTACAATATGCTATCGGTGGAAGACTTACGAAGAAATAGGTTTCTTTTTTCGTAAAACCTGTAACTTTCGTAATAAATTCCCTTTAACTTGAATAAGCATTAGCCTTGCCTCCTAATAATGTTTGTAGTTGACGTTTTGTAATATTGAGAAAATATATTTGAATTCTGATATTTATAATTAAGTAATAGTCATTTTAGGGTATCAATTTGTTTTTTTGTCAATCTCTTTCTAAACTCAAGCAATGGATAAATTAATATTACTGCATACCCATTCCATCATGGCCTTCATACTGGCTACTACACAATTTGGAATGCTAATTTTTCTATTAAGACTAAAACAGGCCACTAATATCCGGAAGTGGATGATCATTAACTATCTGGCTTCAGTTATTTGGCAGGTAGATCAAATGATACGTTTTAGTCTTGCCCCTACTGTTCAAGGCTCCCTGTTATACAAAATTGAGACGGTACTGATCTATAGTCCGGCGTTAGCGTTGTTAGTGCTTAGTTATTTTCAAATCTTGTACCTGTTTTTATACCAACCTTATGAAAAGGAACGACGATTGATGGTAAAGATTGTTGTTCCTGTTGCCATTGGACTAGTAAGTCTTAATGCATGGAATGAGTTTACCAACAATAGCAACCTTTTTGTGTTTCAGGCTACTTCCTTTTTCTTCGGACTCATTACCAATATTTGGGCTTTAGTGATCAGTATTCGAAAAGCCCGTTTTTTAAAAACAGTTGACCCGCAAGCATCAAAAGCACATAACTTATTGGTATGGGTTAATCTGGGATTTATTGTGATGTGCGTTGTAGCTGTCGTATTTGGCTTTTACAGCCCGGTAGGTTATTGGACATTTTTCATACTTATCTGGCTTTGTAATCTGGCACAGATAATTATCTATATTACTTTTTCGGCTGTACCTGCAAGTTTCCAAATTAAAATTTCGGGCTTTAGTTTTGTAACAGTTGTAACCTTCCTTACTATAGTGACCTTGGTGTTTTTTCCACCATTGATCCCAACGGAGATAGAAGCTCGTTTGGCACAACAGGAAGGTTTAAAACAAATGTTCATAATTATTGCAGTAGCTACTTTGTTCATTGTGACTGCTCTACCTAGGCTTTTGCGTAAAAGCTTGTCAGAGCCCTTGAAGCGCTTGCTTTCTGGTGTAAAACAAGTGAATGCGGGCGACTTAAAAGTGCAGGTGATAGTAGGTTCTCCAGATGAGATAGGTGATCTAACGGTGAACTTTAACCAGATGACTCATTCATTAAAACTGGCAAATGATGAGCTGCGTGAGCATGCCGAAACACTGGAAGTAAAAGTGGAAGAAAGAACTACTGCATTAAAAAAATCCTTAGAAACGTTGAAAACTACGCAAGCCCAATTGATACAGTCTGAGAAAATGGCAAGCTTGGGTGAACTAACGGCCGGTATTGCCCATGAGATCCAGAACCCGCTAAATTTTGTCAATAATTTTTCTGAAGTAAGTGCAGAAATGATGGTAGAACTGAAGGAATATTTAGAAGCCGGTAAATTAACAGATGCCATTGAACTGGCAGACGAACTGTCGGGTAACCTTACAAAGATCAACCACCATGGAGCAAGGGCGGCAGGTATTGTAAAAAGTATGCTGGAGCATTCAAAAGTAAGTGATGGGATCAGGCATTCGGTTGATATCAATACTTTATCCAATCAATATGTACAGTTGAGTTATAATAGCATGGTGGCAAAAAACAAATCTTTCTCCTGCGAAATTGAAATAGAGAACGATGCAGAATCGGTGAATATTGAAATCATTTCTGAGGACATTGGTCGCGTTTTTCAAAACGTGTTCATCAACGCATTTTATGCGATAGAAGAGAAGGTAAAACAACAAAAAGAATTGGTAATTGCTTATGAACCCAAGATCCTTTTAAACAGTAAAGTGTTGTATAAACCCGATGGTTCTAAAGATTTTATAGAAATCAGGATCAGGGATAATGGAACAGGAATGCCTGACTTCGTGAAGGCAAAAATCTTTCAACCTTTTTTTACAACTAAGCCCACAGGACATTATACCGGGCTTGGTTTATCTATCAGCTATGATATCGTTACCAAAGGACATAGTGGTACCTTTCTAGTAGAAAGCTCCCTGGGTGAAGGGACCGAAATGATCATAAGGTTACCCATTACAAACAGCATTTGAGATAAATAAGTTACAAATACCTAATATATTATTTTATATTAGTATTCAAAAACCTACACATATGTTTGCCAATCCCACAATTGTCACATTAATGGTAAATGGGGTAAGCTATTATTTACCTGCTACAGTAGACGACGTAGTTTTTCTAATTAACCAGGCTCATCAAGCGAAGCAAGTTGTTTGCTTGAGAGGGGCGGCACATTCCCGTCCATTGATCAATAGTTTAGAAGCCGAAGTGAATGGGGGAAGGTTATACATGTTATTGGTAAAGATGATGGCCGTAACATACAATGACGCTATGCAGCAGGTTACTGTTGAAGGGGGTTGTCACCTGGGTTATGATCCAAGTGATCCGCTCGCGACAGCGCCAGCAGAACTAGCCCCATTCCGGTCAACTGTAGAGAACTCCTTGTTATATCAACTGGATAATCATCGGAACGATCCACAGAATCCGCTGAAGGGATGGGCATTGCCCGATCTGGGTGGTATCATCCATCAAACCGTTGCTGGGTTTTTATCTACCGGATCATCGGGTAGTAATCTAATCGCTTCTTTCAATGAGCAGTTATTAAGCGTAACGGTTGTAACTGGTGGAACAGATGGCGCCCAGGTGCAGGTGTTCAGTAAAGACGACCCAAAATTTCCCGACAAGAACGAAAATCCTTTCTATGCAGTCGGTGTTGGATTGGGCATGTTTGGGGTGATCGTCTCAGCCACATTTCAGTGTATCGATAATTTTAATATCAAAGGTCAGGAATCAACAACTACAGAAGCAGACTGTCCCATCGATCTATTTGGCGACCAGCCCGGAAAACAATCGCTCGTAGATTTTTTTACCAAGAATACTTACAAAAGGATCATGTGGTGGCCACAGGCTGGAGTAAATAGAACGGTGGTATGGCAGGCCGAGCCAATGCCTATTGAAGCTGGTTTTGTTGCGGCGCCATATGAGGAAGTACCTGAAATAAAAATCTTAGGTGTTGAAACACCGTTGCCTTTAGAGATCTGTGCGAATTTAATGATGAGCGGCTTTGCTGAAATTGATGTTTTCTTAAGTAAATTAAAAGTCCAGCACCCCATAGCCTATGACTTTTTAAATGCGTTGGATAAAAAAGACCTGGTTCCTTTTTTATTGAAAATTTTTGTACCACTTAATCCGGTAGTAAATGGGGTTTCAACACCCCCACACTTTCAGGATGTTTGGTATGGAAGTATTCCAATGGATAACAAGATCAGTGATTCATTGATCCCTGTCTGGTTTACGGAGCTTTGGTTTCCTATCGAGATTGGCGCAAAAGTATTGAGCACATTACGTGGATTTTTTCAAAAAAATCCAGATATCGTTGGCAATTTCTCTTACGAAATATATCCCGCAAAGCATAGTGATTTTTGGTTAAGTGCAGCGTATCAAAGAGATGTTTTTAGGATCGATATGTTTTGGTTTGGCGACAATCCAGGATCTCCACTCAATACATTTTATCCAGCATTATGGAACGAACTATTTACGGCAGATCTTGTTTTCAGGCCTCATTGGGGTAAATTCTTACCTGCAGGAAATAGTAATGAAGGAATAACCTACTTAAAGAAAAATTACCCAAACTGGGATAAATGGATGGCGCTCCAAGCACAAATGGATCCTTATCACGTTTTTGTGAGCGACTACTGGAGGAGCCATTTGTTTGAATAGCGGCATTCAACAACCATAAATTGGTTGTGTATTTTTTATCTGTATTTACACCTCAATTATTTAACTATAGATAATATTTGAAACTTTTTTAAGTTTTTCTTGTTAGCTAGTATAAGGGTGTAATTAAAGCCATGAAATTAAATCAAAGGGAGGGTTAGCGTACATTGGGTGACGTCGGATGATCTTCTATTGGTCTTTAGGACCATTTTTCTTAACAATGTGGCTTAATTTGCAAATCTGATCACATAAATCAGTTGATACTAGTTGAGACTTTTGACTCGTCTTGAAACTTATTCTGCGGTTTTAATCACCTGTACTTTGACATTAATTCTTGGAAGCTAGTTTTTCATTTATTAACTATATAGCATTATGTATTTAGTTCGCAAATCTTTAGGGTGTTACAGGGTACAGGTTGCATAGCCATAGTCCTGCCCATTAATATATCCAAGATGTTAAAACTATGGGGTGAAATATCCAAAAATCTAAAATGAAATTCATCCATATATTGCTGTAACTTATTACTCTAGCATTTGTCATGTAATCCCCTTAGCCAGCCATTGATGTTCATAATATGCACATGCAATTCAGGAAATCATTTTCCCTTTTTAGTAAGCCTTTGCTCTATTGTCTAATCTTTTTGTAGTGGCCAATAACCTCGCCAGCCATCTGTTGTTACCTTACTGCCGGTATCTATTTTTTGCTCAAAAAAGGTTTCAACGGTCCTGCAGAAGCATTCTCTATAACCTTGCCACAAGCCTTGCCAATAGAAGTATTCACTTTTTTATTAATTACTTTTTTAACAGCCAAAAGTACCAACTGCTTGATTTTAAGGCTCCTCCGCCCATGCTCATTTTCAGCAAACCCTCCCACCAGAAATTCATCCACCTCTACCTCTTACTCCAATGGATATTTGTATAAACTTTTCAGCGCATTTTGATATTTGCCTTTTAGTAATCACGCACTTCTTTGCTGACAACCAAATTCTCTTGCCTGTTCAAATGATGACATTCCTTTATTTTTAACGCTTATCCTACATCCAATTTCTAAGACTCTTAACAGCCCAGTTTGCATTTGTGAAACATGGTGTTGGCTGTTACCGATTCATCATAACCCCACTCCTTGCAGCGACGATAAAAACATTGTCATCCTTTGCTATACTGCTCAAAACTAAATTTGACTCTACCAAATACTTTAAGCAATCTTTATCTGTTCTTAACAGCTTGCGAAAATCCTCTGACGTCATCCTCGATTTAATACATAATATATTTAGTTCCTATATGTAAATATCATTAGTCTTCAAGTATTTTGCGAAGTAAATACATAATCCTATTTTATTTATTGGTAGTGAAAATCAACAGTTATTAGAAATAAATTATATTATAAATATATATAATATATAAAACGACATTTATTGT
>JAYSXR010000307.1:0-2955 GCA_043717145.1 Chitinophagaceae bacterium
CCTGTTGGTTAAGGTCAGTGATTACTTCTAAAGACTGCCGGATCTGTATATAATTAGTCGGATCATTTGGATTGGCCAAAAGTTCAGTAAAATTTTTTCTTAATTCCCGTGTAGCTTCCTGTTCGCCAGGTTCGGTAATATTTTTTTCCTGGTTTACTAAATTATTTTCAAGTACGGTGACCGCAGTTTTTTTTACCGGGATTTCTTCCAATGCCTTAAACATATTATTGGAATACACCAATGATTCATGATTATTTTTTAAAACCATTTTCGAATCATTGCTAAGCCGATTAATATAAAAAATAGCGAGTATACCGAAAGTGAAGATTACGACAAATAAGAAAGACAACCCAATGCTAAGTTTTGTTTTTAATTTCATGACCATGTTACGAGAGTATTACAATGTCTATATCTGCTGCAGATAATTTGTTTAACAGTTGATTGAAAGAAGCCGTATTCATTATTACATTAAACAGGTTCAGGTGTGGTTTGCCAATGCAGATAGTGGTAATGCTTTTGTCTTCCGTTGCTTCAAAAATACCTTTGGCAATATTGGAGCTTTTTATCCTGATTACCTCTGCACCCATTTCTGTTGCCACTTTAAAGTTATTGATTAAATGACGTTGGGCAGCCAATCCTATTTTATCGCCTTCTTCTTTAGGTGTTTGCACATATAATAAATACCATTTGGAATTATAATAAGAAGCCAGCCTTGCGGTTTTTCGGATTACTTTCCGGGCTATTTCATGATTACTGCTGATACAGGCCATAAAACGTTCCTGCCTTAAATGGGTATTGCGCGGTAACTCCGTTTCAATTTTGCGTTCTACCTGGCTGGCCACCTCTTTCAGTGCCAGTTCCCTTAACTGTAATATTTTTTCGCTTTGAAAGAAATTTTTTAAAGAGACCTCGATTTTATCCGGTGTGTATATCCTGCCTTCTTTCAAGCGGATAATTAACTCATCTGCGGTCAAGTCAATATTTACTACTTCATCGGCCTGCTGTAAAACACTATCAGGGATCCTTTCGGCTACATCAATTCCCGTAATGGCTTTTACTTCTCCATGCAGGCTTTCAATATGCTGGATGTTTACGGCACTGATCACGTTAATGCCGGCATTGAGTATATCTATTACATCCTGCCATCGTTTTTCGTTTTGGCTACCTTCTATATTGGTATGTGCAAGTTCGTCTACGATCACCACTTCAGGGTGAAGGTTAATGATAGCCTGTACATCCAGTTCTTCCAGTTCTTTTCCTTTATAAAATAACTTTCTTCTTGGTACAACAGGTAAACCATCCAACAGGTTATGGGTTTCTTCCCGGTTATGGGTTTCTATATACCCTATTTTAATATCCACACCATTGCGCAACAAAGCATGCGCCTCCTGGAGCATCCGGTAGGTTTTACCTACGCCGGCACTCATACCCATATAAATTTTAAACTTACCCCGCCTGGACTTGCGGATAAGGTTTAAAAAATGTTCGGCATTATTTTTTAGTTCTTCAGGCATTGCATTCATTGTTTCTGGGCCTTTGAGGGTAAACAACCCATAAGGGCCAGTGATCAATTTTTATTTTAATTGCTCCTTAAAATTTATAAACCGCTGCTATAATAAAACTTGCATCATTTCTAGTTCTGGTACCTGTGCTTTTGGAAAAGATATTATTGCTGGCATTATCCACCCTTATCTCAGGAATAAGGGTAAGATTATCAAAATGGATATTGCCCGACAAAGTGGTTTGCACTACGTTGGCCCCCACACCCGCTACATTTTTACCATCAGCAAAATACTCGCCGCGAAGGGTTAATCCAAATTTATGGGTGGGGTCATAATTAAAGTACAATGCATTGCTCGACCAGCTATTACGCACTGTTCCGGTTTTTACAGTCTTAATGGTTCCGTCGTAATTGATGGCAAATTGGTTGTTGATAATACTGTTCACTACCACGTCAAATTGACTAAACCCAGTTCCACCCTGGAAATTTAGGTAAGCTTTTAATTTATCGTTTTTTGTTCCGGTACTAAACTGTGCGAGTATAACTTTTGTGGCCGAAGTAGTTGTTGTAAAATCCGTTGGATTGGCAACACCTATCATAAATGCGCTCTTGCCACCTAATGAAATATCTGCTTTTAAACCTGTATGGAAGAACGGGCCATAAGAAAACCCATAACTCATACTATAATTCCTGTTGGCATAGGCATCTACCAATTCATAACCAATATGTGTGGCCCATTTGCCTATCGTGAATTTGATGATAGATGATGGGGCATAAATGATGTACAACTGCTTGATAGCGGTTAAGGTGCCTGAATCATTGTAAGAGAAATCCCTTGCTCTTTTTCCAAAACCCAGGTCAGCAGTTGCAGAAACTTTTCCGAATGAAAGATCTGCTTTAATAGAAGCCATTCCCAGCTCAAAGGAATTTTTCGAATTGCTGAAGCTGGTTAAATTATTGGTTGTTGTAGGGGCGTCGTTAAAATCATACCGGTAATAGGTATCTAGAGAATACGTAATATTAGTAATTGATTTTTTTGTAGAATCGGTTTGTGCCATTGTATTTGTGGCAGTCATCAGTATCATGCCTGCCATCATTATTTTTTTCATCTGTTGTTTCATTTAAGTTTATTTAATTCAATGTTTAATTGTAAAACATTTACTTTTTCTGTTCCAAATAAACCCCATAATGGTTTTTGAATTTGTTGTATAACCAGTGCTTTAATTTTTTCTTCATCCAGTTTTCTGGCTTTCGCAACCCTTGCTACCTGAACCAGTGCCCCTTCAGGAGAAACATCCGGATCCAGGCCACTGCCTGAAGCAGTTACCAGTTCGGATGGGATACTTCCTTTTTGTACCGAAGGGTTATGTACTAAAAAGCTGTCTATACGGCCTTGTACATCTTTTAAATAATCAGGATTGGTAGGGCCTTTGTTACTGCCCGATGAACCTGCG
>JAYSXR010000308.1:0-8808 GCA_043717145.1 Chitinophagaceae bacterium
CCCGATTCAATAATGCGTCCGTCTTTATCACGGAGCTGGTAAATGTAAAGGCCACGAAAATAATTATCATCCAGATTGATAGTAATTTTTGGTTCTGTTATCCTTGACTCACTCATTTTTCTACCAAGGAAATTATATACCTGGAGTGTATAGTTTTTATCAATCGTCTTTTCAAAAGTAAAATTGATATAACTAGTTGCCGGGTTGGGATAAAAATGCGTGAATTTAACAGAGTCATCCAAGAAGGCATGCGAATGACTGTCTGCAACATAACTGTTGATGGCAAAGGTACAAACCAGTAAAAGGGCTAAGTAAAGTTTCCGCATGATAATATTATCACTTTAAAAATACCCAAACTATCCGGCTTTGTCAAATAAAGGATGTGGATTTTAACAAAACAGGTTTATAGAACTTGCTAAAAGCGGCATTTGTTAATGAACATAAGCTGAATGGTTGAGTTGGTGAATGGGCCAGGGTGAATAAATTCGGACTTGTGGCCTAATTCATCATTGCCTATTTATCATATCAGTTCAATCCCTCCAATGTTTTCTGGATAGCGGTGAAATCAGGGAGGTCGCCTGGGGTTGGGCAAATTTCGGCGTAACGCACCACCCCTTCTTTATCAATCACAAAAGCAGCTCTTTTACTTACACCCTGCAATTCAAAGGCAGGAAAAATATCATACAAAACATCAAATGCTTTGGATGCCTCTTTATTAAAATCACTCAGCAATGGGAAATTAAGATTTTGATCAGCTTTGTATTTATCCAAAGTAAATAAAGAATCTACTGACAGGCCAAATACCTGGGCATTGGTATTATTGTAGATACCAATATTATCCCTTACGTTACACAATTCTGCAGTACATGTGCCAGTAAATGCAAACGGGAAAAATAATAATACTACGTTTTTTCCTCGTTGATCGGCTAAGGATACTTTCTGCTTTTCAGTATTAAATAAAGTAAAATCTGGGGCTTGTTGTCCGGCTAAGATGCTCATACTGTTTTTTTAGTTGCTGCAAAATTAATGGAATGTGATTTATTATCACAAAGAAGCAAAAAAATTAAATGCGCATCTCGGGTACAAAATCCGGTACGTTTAACTTCCCTGCAGTTTTAGCTATGATCTCCTCTACAGTTACACCGGGTGCCCTTTCTTTTAATAAAAAACCATCCTCCGTAATATCCAGTAAGGCTAATTCGGTTACTATTTTTTTTACGCATTTTACACCGGTTAATGGTAAACTACATTGCGGCAACAACTTACTCTCTCCTTTCGGATTGGTATGCATCATAGCTACAATAATATTTTTGGCACTTGCCACCAGGTCCATTGCACCACCCATTCCTTTAACCATTTTTCCCGGGATTTTCCAATTGGCTATATCCCCTTGTTCACTTACTTCCATGGCACCTAAAACAGTTAGGTCAATTTTCCCTGCACGGATCATTCCAAAACTTTCGGCACTGTCAAAAAAGGCCCCTCCGGGTATCAGGGTTACCGTTTCCTTTCCTGCATTGATAAGATCTGCATCTAGGTTTGCTTCCACCGGGTAAGGCCCCATTCCTAAAATACCATTCTCACTTTGGAATATAACGGTCATTCCTTCCGGAATAAAATTAGCTACCAGTGTTGGTATACCTATACCCAGGTTTACATACATCCCATCTTTCATTTCCTGTGCGATGCGTTTGGCGATACCGTATTTATCGAGGGCCATATTATTATTATTATATTCCTGATGATTACCCGTGAATGATGAGTGAAATTTGGTACGCAAGCCTCACAGTCTCACTGTTTTTCGTTCTATTCTTTTCTCATATCCGCTTCCCTGAAAAATCCTGTGCACATATACTCCTGCTACATGTATATCATCGGGATCCAGTTCACCGGGTTGTACAAGTTCTTCTACTTCAGCTATCGTTATATCACCGGCTTTGGCCATTGATGTTGAAAAATTACGGGTAGTTTTTCTGAAAACAAGGTTACCTAATGTATCCCCTTTCCAAGCCTTTACAATAGCAAAATTTGCATGGAGTGCATGTTCCATTAAATACATTTTTCCATTAAATACCCTTGTTTCCTTTCCATTGGCTATCTCTGTTCCATAACCGGCTGGTGTAAAAAAAGCGGGGATACCCATAGCCGCCATTTGTATACGGGTAGCTAATGTGCCTTGGGGGATAAGATCTACTTCCAGTTCGCCACTCAACAATTGTCGTTCAAACTCCACGTTCTCGCCAACATAACTGCTCATCATTTTCTTGATCTGTTTTGTTTCCAGCAATAAGCCTAAACCAAAACCATCAACCCCGGCATTATTTGAAATACAGGTTAGATTTTTTATCCCTTTCTTTACAAGGGCAGCAATCGTATTTTCGGGGATACCGTTCAATCCAAAACCACCAAGCATAATAGTAGTACCATCTTGTATGTCGTGAATAGCGGCATCGGCATTGGTATATACTTTGTTCATAAGGCAATCATTA
Organism: Chitinophagaceae bacterium; assembly: GCA_043717145.1. GTDB lineage: Bacteria > Bacteroidota > Bacteroidia > Chitinophagales > Chitinophagaceae > Sediminibacterium. The sequence goes on from JAYSXR010000308.1 coordinate 2,490, forward strand.
ACAATACAAATGTACTGATTGCTTATTTAGACTGACCGGGGTATTTATTGAACAGGTTATTTCTTATTCTGTTTGAAGAAGTTTCTACGGAATCTATCAAGACTTTAAATTCGGTGGGATGCGATTCGTAATATTTATAACTGGCATAAAACTGGTTCCTTGTTATCCCATGTATGGCAAAGACCTGTTCGTACAAACGAATATTTTCATGCTTGTTTTTTAGCGTGGAGTCTTTAATAGTCTCGCGAATGTACCATTCATCTGCTTTTAACATGTCCCACATAATTATTTTCATCGTATCAAGTGGTAATATCTTCTTTTTATCACCCGCCAACCGGCAACCCATAAAACCCAGAGATATAAAAATGATAGCGGATAAAAATATTTTCATCGCAATTCCTGTTTGTAACGAGATGCATTAATAATATCAAGGTCGCTCAATAATTCAACGGCTTTTATTTTTTGTTCACCAGGCGCTTTTTTGAATATCCCTATTAGCTCCTGCACTTTACCCTGCATAAAGAAATCCACGATCATGGTATTCGCATTTTCTTTTTTAAAAGCACTAAGCTGTGTCAGGCTTTGTAATACATTAACCCTGGCTTCCGGCTCAGCATCGTACATTTTATCAAGTCCCGAGCGATAGTATGAATAAATCACATCATGCATAATATTGTACCGGTTATTGATCACATTTTCATTTAGCCAGTACCGGTTACGCGATCCATCAAATACCCGCCAACCGCTGATGTTCTTACCTTCCGGTGCATTATTTACAATGTTCTGTGCTTTACGGTAATACACATCGCCACCTTTGGGTGCAAATGAATCGTAATCCAGCCCGATAATCATATAAGCATAATAAGCAAAGACGGCTGTAAGATTTGATGCGGCCGCATCTGTTCCCTGTACCCTGTTTTCATTAAATTCTACAGGCTGGAATTCTGCATATTTAAATGATACATCTGCATCAATAAAATTAACGAGTGCGGTATTGTAGGTGGCATTAAATACAGGCCTTGCAGCCTGTATAGACAGTGTTGCCTTATACACGTTAGCTTCAAGCGCGGTTTCAATATTTAGTATGAAACTGCATTCAATCTTTTCATTTGCCTGAAACTGGTCATTGGTCCATTTACGGCTATTGAGTAGATTATTTAGTTCTGTTTGGAGTGTTGTAAATATTTTCTTATCCACAGAAGAACTAACCCTTGATGCCACCACGCTAACTCTAGCCTGCAATTCCTGCGAAGAAACTGAGTTAAGCAACATAAAAAATACCGTAACTGTCAAAATAAATTTATTCCGCATGTATCTGTTGTACTATATATGAAACAATATCTTTTGCAACCCCCTGTTTTGATTTTAATGCAATCTCAGTTGATTTACCTGACCTGTCAAAAATAGTCACCTTATTGGTATCTACACCAAACCCTGCCCCTTCTGTGCGCAAAGAATTCAGTATAATACAGTCTGCATTTTTCGATTGTAATTTAGCCAATGCGTTTTTTTCTTCGTTGTTCGTTTCTAAGGCAAACCCCGCCACAAACTGGCCTTTCTTTTTCTTTTGACCGATATATTGCAGGATATCTTTTGTTTTAGTCAATAATAAGTCAAGTGTACCTGATTTTTTTTTAATTTTTTCATCGAACACCTCTACTGGTGTATAATCGGCAACAGCTGCCGACATAATTGCAATATCAGAGGTATCAAATGCCACATCGCAGGTTGTGAACATCTCTGCTGCTGAAACCACTTTTATCACCCGTATGCCTTTATAAACGATCTGCTGATGTGTTGGGCCTGTTATCAATACTACATCAGCACCCTGGAGGTATAATTCTTCTGCCAGTGCAAACCCCATTTTACCAGATGAATGATTACAGATAAACCGAACAGGATCAATCGCCTCATAAGTAGGACCTGCAGTAACCATGGCTTTTTTTCCTATTAATTCATGTGTCCTGAAAAAGTGTTCTGTCAGATAGGTAACGATATCTTCCGGCTCTGCCATCCTCCCATCCCCAAACAAACCACTGGCCAGTTCGCCTTTTTCAACACTAATAATTTTATTGCCATATTCTTTAAGCAACGAAATATTTTTCTGTGTAGCTATATGGTGCCACATGTCTTCATCCATAGCAGGCGCCACGGCAACAGGACAGGTTGCAGAAAGATAAACAGCCAGTAAAAGATTATCGCATAAGCCATGCGCCATTTTAGCCAACGTGTTACAACTGAGTGGGGCAATAAGAAACACATCAGCCCATCGGCCCAACATCACATGGTTCGCCCATTCGCTGCCTTCAGCCAGATCAATGATCACATTATTTTTAGAAAGGGTGGATAATACCAATGGCGATACAAATTCTTTCGCGGCGGGCGTCATAATCACCTTGACTTCGGCGCCTTTTTTTATCAGCAGACGCACCAACAAAATTGATTTGTAAGCAGCAATGCTTCCTGTGATACCGATTAATATTTTTTTTCCTGCCAGCATATTTGTGAAGGGTGAGTGGTAAATTGTGAATGAATGTTAAGGCAGCTGTGAGAAATTACTCACTACTAACAATCCATCACTCACAATCATCCCTCAAAATAACAAAAAACGACAGTTATTCACTGTCGTTTCGTTATCATTTGAGAAAGATTTAGCTTATCTGAACAGGTCGCTGTCGTTATTTCTCCTGTGGTACACTTTACCTTCCATAAATTCCTGGGTAGCAAGAATGGCTGGGTTAGGCATTTTTTCATAGGCCCTTGATATTTCAATCTGCTCTTTGTTCTCATGAATTTCTTCGAGGCTGTCTGTATGGCTGGCAAATTCTTCCAGTTTGTTATGCAGTTCTTCCCTTAAAGAAATATTAATCTGGTTAGCCCTTCTTGCAATGATAGCAATAGACTCATACAGGTTCCCTGTTTTTGATTTGATATCAATCAGGCTTTTGGTTTCAACTACGCTGGCGGTGTTAGCGCTCATTTGCCTTCTTAGTTTACTCATTTTTTCAGGGTTTTTAAGGAATTATTTGTTTGTAATTTGTATTTATTTACTTCTTCCAGGTATTTACTATCGTTGAACCGGTCTCCGAAATCATTACATTCTGTCAAAACTTTTTCAAACCTTTCTTTCTGCTTTTCTTCATAACTCATCTCTGCATATTTATAATATGCTTTAATAGTTAAAAGTTTGTACTCATCGGCTTTTTTAGAGTCGGGAAAATTATCAGATACATTTGCAAATGCAATGGCGGCGGCTTTATAGAAACCGAGGTTGTAATACAGTTCAGCACTTTTAAATTCTTTGAGCTCCAGTTTCTCCCTGCATTTATCAATTATATCCGTTGCATCTTTTATTCTTGTAGAACCGGGATGCGTATTGATAAAAGCCTGCATCAACTGCATGGTTTTATTGGTGTTGGTCTGGTCCAGTTCAACCTTGGGCGATTGTTTATAATAACAAAGGGCACGCATATAATCACACTCCTCTCCTTTGGTGCTGGTAGGGAAATTTTCTACAAAACTTTTGAAAAGATTTTCCGCGTTCAGATAATCTTTCTGGTAGTAATAAGAGAATGCAAATTTATAATACATGTCCTCATACCGTGTGGATCCTTTTACATAAGGAAATATATCTTCAAAGAGCTGTTGGGCATAATTATAATTCTTACTTGCGTAGAACTGTTCAGCCATTTTGTATTTGTACTCATAATCCTTGCTCTTCATAATCTTTCCAAACTTAGTGGAACAAGAAGACGTGAGCAGTACTAACGATAATAAAAAGAGAACGGTCCTATTCATACAAGTTGGCAAAATTAGTTATTTGCGGGCAATTTATAAACTCAGATTCTTGTTTAGGCTTCCGGCTAGTTAAGAATTACACAAAATGGGTGAGCTGGATACTGGATGCTAGTTTTATCTAGAATCACGTAATTAGCTTCCATTGTCTACCTAAAAAGGCCGCCTTAGTTGAATAAGGCAGCCTTTTTGTGACTATTTAAAAGAAAGTCAACTACTTAGCGTCATCTTCCCCTTCCTGTAATTTGGCTTTGATCTCTGCTAAAGCACCCAAATCACCCAAAGTAGCTTTTTCTACTTTCGCCTGGATGTTTTTCACCGCCTTCTTGGTGTTATCAGAGTCAACTTTAGCCTCTTTCTTGGCAGCTTCTTTCACATCTGCTTCCTGCTGCTCCCAGATACGGGCATGACTTAAAACGATGCGTTTTTCATTACGATCGAATTCAATCACCATAAAGCTGGCAGTTTCGTCGGCCTGAACCTGTTTGCCATCTTCCTTATTCAAGTGACGGTTAGGTGCAAATCCTTCCAGACCATATTGCAATTGTACCAAAGCGCCCTTATCATCCTTACGGGTAACGGTGCCTTCATGGATTGTACCTATAGCGAAGGTATCTTCCAGTGCATTCCAGGGATCTTCTTCCAGTTGCTTATGTCCTAACTGCAGTTTGCGGTTGTCTTTATCAATACTTAAGATAATGATATCAATCTGCTCGCCCACTTTGGTATAATCTGTTGGGTGGTTGAAACGCTTTAACCAGCTCAGGTCGCTGATATGGATCATACCGCCGATACCTGGCTCCAGTTCAACAAATACGCCATAAGGGGTGATGTTTTTCACTAGGCCTTTGTGCTTGCTTGCTTCGGGGAATTTGGTTTCAATCGTATTCCACGGATCTTGGCTCATTTGCTTGATGCTAAGGCTCATTTTACGTGAATCCTTGTCTAAGGTTACCACTTTAGCTTCGTACTCATCGCCCAATTTGAAGAATTCCTTCGCATTGATCGGGGTATTGGCCCAGGTGATTTCAGATACATGTACCAGTCCTTCAACACCAGGCTGAATTTCCAGGAATGCACCATAATCTTCAATATTTACCACTTTACCTTTTACAACAGAACCTTCGGCTAAACCTTCAGGCAACACATCCCAAGGATGCGGGGTCAATTGTTTCAGGCCTAAGCTGATACGTTTTTTGTCGTCGTCGAAATCCAATACCACAACCTGTAATTTCTGGTCCATCTTCACCACTTCGCTCGGGTGAGAGATACGGCCCCATGAAATATCGGTGATGTACAACAAACCATCCAAACCGCCTAAGTCCATAAACGCACCAAAATCTGTGATGTTTTTCACCACACCTTCCAATACCTGTCCTTTTTCAAGTTTGCTCATGATCTCAGCACGTTGTGCTTCAATATCACTTTCTATCAGAGCTTTGTGCGATACAACGGCATTCTTAATGGCTTCGTTGATCTTCACTACTTTAAACTCCATTGTCTTACCTACAAACTGGTCGTAATCAGTTACAGGCTTCACATCAATCTGAGAACCCGGCAGGAATGTTTCCATACCAAATACATCAACGATCAACCCACCTTTTGTTTTGCTGGTTACGGTTCCGGTAATTACTTCACCGGTTTTGTGTACTTCCACTATACGCTCCCACGCACGGAAAATGCGGGCTGATTTGCGGCTCAGGTGCAGGTTACCTAACCTGTCTTCCTTTTCTACCACCATCACTTCCACTTCATCACCGATCTTCAATCCCTGTACATCGCGGAATTCGTTTAAAGAAACGAGGCCATCACTTTTAAAACCGATATTGATCACAACATCTGTTTTTGTTAAAGCAACCACCGATCCTCTTACGATCTCAGCATCTTCAATCTGTACGAAAGTTTCGTCATACACTTTATCGTACTTCACTCTTTCAGTTTCGGCATAATGACTCACATTACGTTTGTCAATAGTCCAGTCAAAATCATCATGCGCGGTTTCAATTACCGGCTCAGCTACGGCTACCTGAGCAGCTTTCACTTCAGCTTCAGCTACCAAGGCAGTGTCAGCTTCAGGTGCATTTGTTGTCGCAGTAGTAACTTCCGGTGCTGTTTCAGCGCCGCCGTTCTCCTGTGCATCTGCGTTTAGTTGTTTGTTAATGAATTTCATACAAAACCCGATGGTTTTATTTCGGGGCAGCAAAGGTACGATTCTGAAGGCATATAGGGAAGGAAATTGTAGGGGGTTTAGATTGAAATTGCTGATTTTAAGCCGTTTCAGGACTACATATAGGTAAAATATCGAATATTTAACAAGGATTCTTTGATTTTGAAGGTTTTATTCACAGAGACTAAAGAGAAATTTAGCCTGGCAAGCCGATGAGGGGCTGTGGAGAATTGATTTTTAAACGCGACTCACCAAAGTTAAATGATCAAACTAGGACGCCCAATTTTTACAACCATCGAAGCAACCGTTTAATCAACAAATGTTTCTTTAAGAACCGCTTTTGCATAATTGATCTCT
>JAYSXR010000309.1:0-2949 GCA_043717145.1 Chitinophagaceae bacterium
TGGAAAAAGTGGAGGTTAATTTCGCCTTTTTACAAAAATTTTCGTCTAATAAACTGATTTACGGTATAAATACGGGTTTTGGCCCTATGGCACAGTATAAGGTTAATGAAAAAAACCTGCTTCAGCTGCAGTACAACCTCATCAGGAGTCACAGCTCGGGAGCAGGTAATATGATGAGTCCCATATTGGTTAAGGCAGTAATGATTGCACGGCTAAACAGCCTGATGCAGGCTTACTCGGGTGTTCATCCCGAAATTGTGGAATTACTGAAAGAACTCATTAATAAAAATGTTTCGCCCTGCATATTTGAGCATGGCGGCGTTGGCGCTAGTGGCGATCTGGTACAATTGGCTCATCTGGCCCTTGTTTTAATTGGCGAAGGCGAAGTAATTTATGAGGGAACGATGCAACCAACTGCCGATGTATTTGCCAGATTAAAAATAAAACCACTTACCATTCATATTCGGGAAGGGCTTGCTGTGCTGAATGGCACATCGGCTATGACTGGTATTGGCATGGTTAATATTATACAGGCACAAAAATTACTGGAATGGTCGGTTATGTTATCTGCCATGATCAACGAAGTGGTGGAAGCATTTGATGATCATTATTCGTACGAACTGAATGTGGTTAAACACCACAAGGGACAAAATAAAGTGGCTGCCCAACTAAGGGATATTTTAAAAGACAGTAAAATGATCCGCAGCCGTTCGGAACATTTGTATAACCCCGAAAAGCTTGATCAGGAAGTGTTTCAGGATAAAGTGCAGGAATATTATTCGCTACGTTGCGTAACACAGGTGCTGGGCCCCATTTACGATACCATTTGCCAGGCTGAAAAAGTAGTAGTAGATGAATTGAACTCGGTTAATGATAATCCGGTGATTGATCATCAGAATCAAAACATTTTTCATGGCGGAAATTTTCATGGCGATTATGTTTCGCTGGAAATGGATAAACTGAAAATTGCCATTACCAAATTATCTATGCTGAGCGAAAGGCAGTTGAATTATTTGCTGAACGAAAAGTTGAATCAGAAATTTCCACCGTTTGTAAACCTGGGTGTATTGGGCTTTAATTTTGGTATGCAGGGTATGCAGTTTACTGCTACATCAACCGTGGCCGAAAATCAAACCATGTCGTTCCCTATGTATGTACACAGTATACCCAATAACAACGATAACCAGGATATTGTAAGCATGGGTTGTAATGCCGCTTTAATGACCAAACGGGTTATTGATAATTCTTTTGAAGTGCTGGCTATACAGATGATGACGGTGTTGCAGGCAATTGATTATTTAAAATGTACCGACAGGCTATCAACCGAAACGCATCATATTTATACCGAGGTTAGAAAATTGTTTCCGAAGTTTATTGAAGATGAGCCAAAGTATAAAGACCTTCAAAGAATAAAATTATATTTCGAAAAATCCGATCCGGTTATTTCATTCAAACTGGGGAAGGTTAATGTACAGGTAACCTCTTGATTTTATTAAAAACGCTGTCAGCCTGAGCTTGTCGAAGGCGGCTTCACAAGTAAAAGACGCTCTTTTCAAATGGCCCCGTCTTCGACAGGCTCAGACTGACAATCCGCAGTATTCTGCGAATAAAATATTTTAAAAGTTATAATAATTACAGTTAAGATCAACAGAAAAATAAGTAAGCATGAAGTTTGCATTAGTTACAGGAGGATCAAGAGGAATTGGCAGGGCCGTTTGTATTAAACTGGCCGGGATGGGGTATAATGTGCTGATTAATTATAAATCGAATGAGGAAGAAGCAAATAACACACTTGCTTTAGTAAAAGAAAAAGGCGTTGATGGAGAGCTTATACAATTTGATGTATCGGACAAAGCAGCCATTATGAGCAAGCTGGGCGATTGGATGGAAGCCAATACAGACAAGGTTATTGAAGTGCTGGTAAACAATGCCGGCATACGTGATGACGGTTTAATGATGTGGATGAAAGATGAACAGTGGGACAGTGTAATAAAAACAAACCTGGATGGCTTTTTTTATGTAACCCGTTTGGTGGTTAACAGTATGCTGATGAAAAAATACGGCAGAATCATTAACATCGTTTCGCTTTCGGGCCTTAAAGGATTACCGGGCCAAACCAATTACTCTGCCGCTAAAGCCGGCGTAATTGGTGCCACCAAAGCATTGGCCCAGGAAATAGGCCGCAAAGGAATTACCGTAAATGCTGTAGCACCCGGTTTTATTAAAACAGATATGACCGAAGGGCTTAATGAAGCCGAATTAAAAAATATGGTTCCGTTAAAACGATTTGGTACGCCGGAGGAAGTTGCGCATACTGTTGGTTTTTTAGCAACTGAAGGCGCTGCTTATATAACCGGCGAAGTGATTTCGGTAAACGGGGGATTGTATTCTTAGATAGTTATCTGTTAATAGTTATTGGTTAAGAAAGCACCTACCAATAACTAATAACCAATAACCAATAACTTAAAAAATGAACAGAGTTGTTATAACCGGTATGGGCATTTATTCCTGCATAGGAAAAAATCTGGATGAGGTAAGGGATTCCTTGTATAAAGGAAAATCGGGCCTGATATTGGATCCTGTACGTAAAGAATACGGCTACCGCTCAGGCTTAACGGGCTTTGTAGAAAAACCCGATTTAAAAGGAAAATTAGACAGGCGGGCCCGTATTATGTTACCGCAGCAGGGAGAGTATGCTTATTTAGCTACCGTTGAAGCGTTAGAAAATGCCGGTATTGATGAAGATTATATTGCAGCAAATGAAATTGGTATTTTATATGGCAACGACAGCTCGGGCAAAGCCATTATAGAAGCAAATGATATAATTAGAGAAAAAAAAGACACCACCCTTGTTGGTTCGGGAGCTGTTTTTCAAACCATGAATTCGACAGTAACCATGAACCTGGCCACCATTTTTAAATTACGTGGCGTAAATTTTACCATAAGTGC
>JAYSXR010000310.1:0-2946 GCA_043717145.1 Chitinophagaceae bacterium
CAGGCTTTAGCCGGATCAACAGTTGAGACTGTGCTGGTGCTATCAGCAGTTTCGGCTGCTGTTTTTTTCGAACCATTGTTACAGGCTGCAAAGAAAACGGTAAGCAATAACAAAGGCAAGATCGTTTTTTTCATATGTTGTTTTTTATTTTTTTGAACGATAAAGTTCGATTATTGTAATTAAAAAGTCAGGATATTTTTCGCAATAACTAAACATATTTTCACCAACTCCATATTCACTAAGTTTCCCAGCTTGTCAATTTTTGAGCTGATGAAAGATCACCGTCACATTTGCCCGCTGCGCCGTCAGAACAGTATTGGATAATGCCTAGCTGGTAACCTACAAAAAGATGATTTCCACATCTTCTGTTTTAAACAATTTGCCCGCTTAAAAACCTTTGTCAGCTGTATCATTAAGGCCTGCGTTTACGATGTGCAGATTGATGGCTTAAAGATTTCTTTGTGGCTTGAAACCTGTATTCTTCAAGGCGTTCTTTCAACTAAATAAACTTAGGCCAGAGGATTATACCAACTACGTGATCATTCCTCATTTTTTAGAAGGCGGAGAAAAAGCACATGAAATTATTAATACAATACCTAAAGAAAAACTACTCCTTCTTGATCAGCTATTACCCGGCGCGTAGACGGCGCATTTGCTGCCGTGTATGAAGACTTTGAAAAAGATATTTATGATTCGCTGGAGCAGATGGTGGAGCAGTTGAGCAGGTACCAGACCATTAAAATTATTTTTCCGGATTATACCTATCATCCCAAACAAATACTGGAAGGCTTTTACCGGTTCTGTAATCAATATGCTTTTAATTATGAAGTAATTTCCAAAGTAAAAAAAGCCACCATCTCCGAAGGAGAAGTTTTTATAATCCTTATGGAAGATGACTTGGTGTTATTGATAGAAAAGATCATTGAAACAAAGCTGGAAATAGGTAAACAGGTGGGTGTAATTTCTTACAACGAAACACCGCTTAAAAAAATTATCCTCAACGGCATCACTACTATCTCGACAGACTTTCATTTAATGGGCGAAAATGCAGCGCAATTGATTCTTGAAAAATCTACAGAGCATATTGCGGCTCCTTTTCATTTAACACTCAGGGCATCTTTATAAGTATACCCATGCTAATAGCTAAAAATAAAAAGGAGGTCGTATCATAAATAAAGCGCTTGAGATTCGTTTAAATGACTTTGGTTCTCCATCAGGAATCCAACAAAATTTTCAAAAAGCTTCGTTAAGAGACAGCCTCTTTTTTTTATATTCTTTAAAAATTTTTTTATTCTTCGGTACTTAATCCTGCTGTAAGAAATTCCCTGTTTAACCTAGCAATATTACTAACAGAAATTCCTTTAGGACATTCAGCTTCGCAGGCATAGATGTTGGTGCAATTTCCAAATCCTTCTTTGTCCATCTGGGCTACCATGTTCAATACCCTTGATTCTCTTTCAGGATGTCCTTGTGGCAATAAAGCAAGTTGAGAAACCTTGGCACTTACAAACAACATAGCACTGCCGTTGGGGCAAGCTGCAACGCATGCGCCGCAAGCGATACAGCACGCTGCATTAAAAGCGGCATCGGCATTCTTTTTATCAATTGGCAATGCATTTGCATCAACCGCATTACCAGTATTTACAGAAATATAACCCCCAGCCTGAATAATACGGTCAAAAGCATTGCGGCTAACCATTAAATCTTTAATAACGGGGAAAGCTGCGGAGCGCCATGGCTCTACCACAATTGTATCTCCATCCTTAAAGGCACGCATGTGCAACTGGCATACCGTATTTTTTGTCCAGGGGCCATGGGCACGCCCATCAATGTACATGCTGCAACTACCGCATATTCCTTCACGGCAATCATGATCAAATGCAATCGGGTCGTCACCAGCTACAATGAGCTGCTCATTTAAAACATCAAACATTTCAAGAAACGACATTTCAGAAGAAATACCTTTAACCTGGTAAGATTCCAGAGATCCTGCCGACTGCTTATTTCTTTGACGCCAAACTTTCAACGTCAGATTCATATTGTGATGTTCCATATAATTATTGCTCTGTGTTAAATGTATTAAACCGTAACTATAAATAAATAACCTTCTACTAAATTATCCCTAACCCCTTTATCCGTTAGGGTTGAAATTTTATTTGTAACTCCGCTGGCTTGGTTTAACAATCTCAAAATTAAGAGGCTCTTTATTCAACTGCCAGTTACTCTCCCCTTTAAACTCCCAGGCTGAAACATAACTAAAGTTTACATCATCCCTTTTTGCCTCACCGTCATCTGTTTGAGATTCTTCCCTGAAATGACCGCCACAACTTTCATTTCTATCCAGCGCATCTTTACACATCAATTCGCCCAGTTCAATAAAATCTGCCACCCTTCCTGCTTTGTCCAGCTCGGGGTTGATTGAATTTATTTCGCCTGGTATTTTAACATCACTCCAAAACTCTTTTTTCAATTCCTGAATTTCAACAATGGCTTCGTGGAGCCCTTTTGCATTTCTTGCCATGCCGCATTTTTCCCACATTATTTTTCCTAAACGCTTATGAAAACTTTCTACAGTTTTGGTACCTCTAATATTGATCAATGTGTTAATTCTTTCTCTTACCGTTTTCTCCGTGGCTTCAAATGCCGGATGTGTAGTAGGTATACTTGCAGTACCTATATCATCTGCAAGATAATTACCCAATGTATATGGAATAACAAAATAACCATCGGCCAATCCCTGCATTAATGCTGAGGCCCCAAGCCTGTTGGCTCCATGATCGCTAAAGTTGGCCTCTCCCATTGCATACAATCCTTTAACGGTGGTTTGCAATTCATAATCTACCCATAAACCTCCCATGGTGTAATGCACAGCAGGATAAATACGCATCGGCATTTCGTATGGATTTTCACCTGTAATCTTATCATACATTTGAAAAAGATTACCAT
>JAYSXR010000032.1:0-6127 GCA_043717145.1 Chitinophagaceae bacterium
GAGCGATACAGTCCATGCATTGCACGGTGACGGATCTGATCGGTAGGGCGTGCTAAAAGTACTTCGCCATCTTTTACGCTAACCGTAACATCCCTGTCAACAGTTTCCTTCAATTCACCTTTCGGCCCTTTCACAGTAACAACGTTTTCGCTGCTTACTGTTACCGTAACCCCTGTAGGAATTACAACCGGTTGTTTACCAATTCGAGACATAGTCGTTTATCTTTTAAATGTTTGATTCAATATTCTGTTCGGTGTTCAGCTCCGACTAAAAAGCTTAATTATCAGACCAGAAATTTATTACAACCAGCCCAAGCTGATGAAATTAATAGATATAACACAACACTTCACCACCCACATTCTGTGCTTTGGCCTGCTTATCAGTTAATACCCCTTTGGAAGTACTCAGGATAGCAACACCTAAACCATTGATGACTCTTTTAATTTCAGCTGGTTTTGCGTATTGACGCAAACCCGGGCGGCTAACTCTTTCCAGAGACCGGATGGCTGCCTGCTTGGTTGCCGGATCGTATTTTAATGCGATCTTGATCAAACCTTGCTTGGTATCATCTTCAAACTTGTACTTCAGAATATATCCCTGTTCGTAAAGGATTTCTGTCATACGCTTCTTCAAATTAGAAGCAGGAATTTCAACCAGCCTGTGGCCAGCCAACTGAGCATTACGAATTCTGGTTAAGAAGTCTGCTATAGGATCAGTTACCATGTTTATTAGAATTAATCTTGTTCAAAATATTTTTCCCTTTTCCCCTTCACAGGAGTTTGGGGTTACCAACTTGCCTTTTTCACGCCTGGTATCAGACCGTTCAATGCCATGTCGCGGAACATGATCCTTGAGAGACCGAAGTATCTCATGTATCCTCTTGGACGTCCTGTTAACTGACAACGATTTTTTAACCTTACAGGTGAAGCGTTTTTTGGAAGTAGGTCTAAACCTGCGCGATCCCCGGCTGCCAGTAATGCAGCACGTTTATCGGCATATTTTGCCACCATTTTCTCACGCTTTCTTTGCCTGGCTTTTATGGATTCTTTTGCCATGTGATATTAGTTGTTTTCTTTTTTAGCATTTTTGAAAGGCATACCCAATTCTTTTAAAAGCTCGTAAGCTTCTTCATTGGTAGCTGCCGTTGTTACGAACGTGATATCCAGACCGGTAATTTTATTCACCTTATCAATATCAATCTCAGGAAAAATGATCTGCTCGGTTACACCTAAAGTGTAGTTACCGCGGCCATCAAATGCCTTGTCGCTGATACCTTTGAAATCACGTACACGTGGTAAAGCGACAGAAACCAACCTGTCGAGAAATTCAAACATCTTCTCACCTCGTAAAGTTACGCGGGCGCCAATCGGCATTCCCTTACGTAATTTAAAGTTTGAGATATCTTTCTTAGACATGGTAGGAACTGCCTTCTGACCAGTGATTGTGTTCAGTTCTTCTACTGCGATATCAACCAGTTTCTTATCAGTCACAGCGCCATTGACGCCGCGGTTGATACAGATTTTTTCTAATTTGGGAGCCTGCATTACAGTTTTGTAAGCGAACTTCTTCATTAAAGCAGGTATTACCTCTTTGGTATATTTATCTGCTAATCTCGGAGTGTATTTTACAGTACTCATTATTTGATTACCTCCCCTGATTTTTTAGAGATACGTACTAATTTGCCATTCTCGCGCGTGCGTTTGGCTTTTGTTGGCGCACTTTTCTTGGCATCCCACAACATCACATTACTGATACTGATAGAAGCTTCGATCTTTACAATACCACCTTTTGTGTTTGAAGCAGAAGGTTTGGTATGCTTGGTCGCAATGTTAACACCTTCAACCACCACACGGCCTTTGTCAACAATTACTTCCAACACCTTGCGGGGTTTTTTCAAGTCCTTATCATCGCCGGTAATCACCACAACAGTGTCACCTTTTTTGATGTTGAATTTGGGTTTAAATCTTGTACTCATTTTATTTATGCTTAATGCTTAACGCTAAACGCTTAACGCTTAGCTTAAAATATTATCTTATTTTGCCTTTGCCTATTGCGTTATGCTTTCAGCGTTCAGCGTTTGTTTTCTACAATACTTCTGGAGCCAATGAAATAATCTTCATGTATCCTTTATCACGTAATTCCCTGGCTACCGGCCCGAAAATACGCGTACCACGTGGCTCATCTGAATTGTTTAATAATACAACTGCATTATCATCAAAACGGATATAAGAACCATCCTTACGACGTAACTTATTTTTAGTGCGTACGATAACCGCTTTGGATACAGTACCTTTTTTGATACCGCCGGCAGGGATCGCATCTTTCACAGTAACAACTATCTTGTCACCAATACGTGCATAATCCTGGCCACTGTTTCCAAGAACCCTTATACAAAGGACCTCTTTTGCTCCACTGTTATCAGCTACGTTTAACCTGCTTTCTTGCTGAATCATTTTTTTAAGCTTTTAGCTTTTAGCGGTTAGCTTTTAGCCAACCAAAATCATTTTTCCTGCCTTTCACTAATAGCTAATTGCTAACAGCTAATGGCTAATAATTACTTCGCCTTCTCAACTACTTCTACCAGTCTCCAACGCTTTGTCTTGCTCAGCGGACGGGTTTCCATTATTTTTACAATATCACCTACCGTACACTCACTTTTTTCATCATGAGCATGGAACTTGGTGGTTTTCTTTACGAACTTACCGTAGATAGGGTGTTTAACTTTTCTTTCCACAGCAACTGTTATGGTCTTATCCATCTTATCGCTGGTTACCACACCTGTCCTTGTTTTGCGCAAATTTCTTTCAACCATTTTGTAAGCTTTTAGCTTTTAGCGGCTAGCTTTAAGCTAACCAAAAATTTATTACGTTTGTCGGTGTTTGCTAATAGCCAACAGCTAATAGCTAACGAATTTAAACACCTATTTCTTTTTTCTTCAATTCCGTTTGTAAACGAGCGATATCCCTTCGGAGTCCGCGAATATGCATTGGGTTCTCAAGCGGAGAAATTGCATGAGCAAACTCAAGTTTTTTTAACCTTAACTGATCTTCCTGGATTTTTGATTTCAGGTCAGACACGTTTAGGTCTTTTATCGTTTTGTTGAAGTCGTATGTTTGTTTGTTTGCCATTGTGTCAATTTGAAATTTTATGCCTGCAAATCTCTTCTTACGATGAATTTGGTTGCAATTGGTAATTTTTGTGCTGCTAACCCCATTGCTTCTTTAGCAACTGCTTCTGTAACACCATCACATTCAAAAATGATACGTCCCGGTTCTACTACAGCAGCCCAGAATTCAGGGTTACCTTTACCTTTACCCATCCTCACTTCAGCTGGTTTGCGGGTAATGATTTTATCAGGAAAAATACGGATCCAAACATTTCCTTCACGTTTCATAGCACGTGTCATTGCCTGACGGGCTGATTCGATCTGACGGTTAGTCAGCCAAATTGGCTCTAATGCTTTCAGGGCATATGATCCGAATGAAATGGAAGTTCCACGCTTGGCTACTTCGCGAATGCGTCCTTTTTGCTGCTTCCTATGTTTGCTTCTTTTAGGCTGTAACATCTAAATCAATTTGAAAATTTGAAAATTGAATATTTGAAAATGTTTGTTTTATTCGGCAAATTAAAAATGATTTTCAAATTGCCACATTTTCAAATTACTACCTGCGTCCACCGCCACCGCCACGATTATCACCACCACGTCCGCCTCTGTCTCCACCACCGCCACCTCTGCGATCATCTCTCCTGTCTCCACCCGGTCTTCTTTCATCACCACCTCTGCTGTCTCTTCTATCGCTCAAGTCATTTTTTCCACCTACAAAATTCGGGTTCAGTTCACGCTTACCCAGCACTTCACCTTTGCATATCCATACTTTGATACCAATCTTACCATATACAGTTTGAGCGAATACGTTTGCATAATCAATATCCATACGGAAGGTATGCAAAGGCGTACGGCCTTGTTTAAACTCTTCGCTACGGGCAATTTCAGATCCACCCAAACGTCCGCTCAATTTCACTTTGATGCCTTCCGCACCCATACGGAGTGTAGAAGCTATCGCCATTTTAGTAGCACGTTTAAAGTTGATACGGTTCTCGATCTGTCTTGCGATGGTATCACCAACAATGGTAGCATCCAGCTCAGGTCGACGGATTTCGAGGATGTTGATTTGAACATCTTCCTTGCCGGTTAATTTCTTTAACTCTTCCTTAATACGGTCAACTTCCCCGCCACCTTTACCGATAATAATACCCGGTTTAGATGTATGGATGGTTACGATTAACTTACCTAGCGTACGCTCAATAACAATTTTGGCAATACCACCTTTGTTAATACGGGCTGTCAGGTAAGTACGGATCTTATGATCTTCGATCAGCTTTACGGCGTAGTCTTTCTTACTACCATACCAGTTGCTGTCCCATCCGCGGATGATACCTAACCTGTTACCAATTGGATTTGCTTTCTGACCCATATAATGGTTTTACAATTAGTTTTTAGAATCTACTATTAATGTTACGTGGTTGCTGCGTTTACGAACCCTGTATCCGCGGCCTTGTGGGGCTGGACGCATCCGTTTTAAAACACGACCTCCATCTACAAATACTGTTTTTACTACCAGGCCGCTGTCTGCTGCACTGGCACCGCTGTTTTTTTGTTCCCAGTTGTTGATCGCACTCTTCAGCAGCTTTGCCAGCGGGGTGGCATTGTGCTGTGGATGGTGTTCAAGAATAGCCAGGGCCTTCTCTACTTCCATACCGCGGATCACATCAGCCAGCAAACGCATTTTGCGCGGACCGGTCGGGTAATTGTTCAGTTTAGCTACTGCTTCCATTTCTTTTATGGTTTGTTGTGTAGTTTTTGGTGTTTGGTGTTCGTTAAGGTTTCAATAACCCCAAACGCCTAACCCCAAACGCCTAACTTATTTATTTCTTAGTTCCTGCGTGTCCTCTGAAATTCCTGGTTGGAGAAAACTCACCGAGTTTATGGCCTACCATGAATTCTGTTACATAAACCGGGATAAACTTATTGCCATTATGCACGGCAAATGTATGTCCTACAAAATCAGGAGTGATCGTACTGCGCCGGCTCCAGGTTTTAATAACACCTTTCTTGGTTTTGCCATCAGCCATCGCTACAACTTTACCTTCTAAGTTTGCGTCTACGTAAGGACCTTTTTTAATCGAACGACCCATATTTTTAATTTGAAAATTTGAAAATTTGAAAATGTTTATTTTTTGAATGGCGATTTGAAATCATTTTCAAATTTTCAAATTGCCACATTTTCAAATTGTACTTATTTTGCTAATTTTTTTCCATCTCTGCGTTGAATGATCAGCTTATCGCTTCCTTTTCCTCTGGTACGTGTTTTTTCACCTTTCGCATACTTACCTGTTCTGCTGCGCGGGTGACCACCTGAAGCTTTACCTTCCCCACCACCCATCGGGTGATCCACCGGGTTCATCGCAACACCACGAACACGTGGGCGAACACCTTTCCAACGGTTCTTACCTGCTTTACCGGCAGTTTCGAGATTATGATCGCTGTTGGATACCACACCTACGGTAGCATAACAGTTACTCAATACTTTTCTCAACTCGCCTGAAGGCATTTTTAGTATAGCGTATTTCTCTTCCTTATTCGCTAGTTGTGCAGATGATCCGGCACTTCTAACCATTTTACCACCCTGACCCGGCTGCAATTCGATATTGTGGATCATTGTACCTAATGGCATATTTTTCATCAGCAACGCATTACCGATTTCAGGTGCTACTTCATCACCGGATATTACAGTGGTTCCAACCTGTAAACCCTGTGGGGCAATGATGTATCTTTTTTCACCGTCTGCATATTGTAACAATGCGATAAATGCGGTACGGTTGGGATCGTATTCGATAGATACAACCGTTCCGGCCATATCTCTTTTATTTCTTTTAAAATCTATAATACGATAATGCTGCTTATGTCCACCACCCATGTAGCGCGAAACACGACGGCCCTGGAAGTTTCTTCCGGCTGTATTTTTCTGCGGTTCCAGCAAACTCTTTTCAGGTTTGTTGGTAGTGATTTCAGCATAAGCATTACCAATTCTCCAACGTGTTCCTGCTGTAATTGGTTTGTACTTCT
>JAYSXR010000311.1:0-8769 GCA_043717145.1 Chitinophagaceae bacterium
AAATACCCACCTGATTATTTTAAAAAATTACGGACAATATGTGATAAATACGGCATACTGTTAATTGCAGATGAGGTGATGAGCGGTTTTGGCCGCACCGGTAAATGGTTTGGTATAGATAACCATGGTGTGGTACCGGATATGATTGCAACTGCAAAAGGACTTACATCAGGCTACCTGCCATTCGGAGCATTAATTGTTAGCGATACGATTGCCAAATATTATGATGATAAGGTGTTGTGGTTAGGGTTGACTTATTCAGCACATCCGGTGGGTTGTGCAGCTGCGTTAGAAACCCTTAAGATATATGAAGAGGATAACCTAATCGCTAATGCCGCAGCCATGGGAAAATATATTGAGAAGCGGGTTGAAGAAATGAAAGTACAACATCCCAGTATTGGCGATTTCAGGAATACGGGCTTGTTGGGTTGTATAGAATTGGTAAAGAACAGGAATACCAAAGAACCCATGGCTCCATTCAATGCCAAGCCAGATGAAATGCTGATCATGAATAAAGTCGCCGCAAAAATTAAAGAATTAGGCATGTACACTTTTGTTCGATGGAATTATATCTTTATCGCACCACCTTTAATTATTACCAAAGAACAGATTGATGAAGGGCTGGAAATTATCAGTGAAGCAATTGCCATTGCGGATAGCTATGTTGAATAATTATTTATGTTGCATTTTAAATGTTGAATGACACTTTCCCATTTAAAATTCAACATTCAAAATAAACGAATGAACCAAACCAACGTAAACTCCCTCTACAGCGAAGACCTGGCACCCATACCGCAAAACAAGCGGACATGGAATACCTGGAACTATGCTGCCTTATGGATCAGTATGAGTTTGTGTATCCCCACATATATGTTGGCCAGTTCATTAATAGAAGGTGGCATGAATTGGTGGCAGGCGATTTTGACCATTTTTTTAGGCAATGTAATTGTATTGGCCCCTATGATATTGAATGGCCATGCGGGTGCTAAGTATGGTATCCCCTTTCCTGTTTTTGCCAGGGCAAGTTTTGGGACCAAAGGAGCCAATATTCCTGCCATGCTTCGAGCAATAGTAGCGTGTGGCTGGTTTGGCATTCAAACTTGGATCGGTGGATTTGCCATTTACCAGATGTTACGTTTATGGATCCCTGCATTGGAAACCCTGCCCCAGATTTTTCCAACCGGCTGGGGATTACAAACCGGGCCGGCTATAACTTTTATTTTATTCTGGCTTTTGAATATGTATATGGTGTATTTAGGTGTTGAGAGCATTAAAAAATTATTGATGTTCAAAGCATTCTTTTTACCCATCGCTGCATTGGCATTATTGTTTTGGGCTATTAATGCAGGTCATGGATTAGGGCCTATCTTACAACAACCTTCCAAATTTGTTACCACTGCGGGCTTCTTTGCTTTCTTTTTTCCTGCATTAACAGGTATGGTTGGATTCTGGGCAACACTATCTTTAAACATTCCCGATTTTACGCGGTATGCCAAAAGTCAGAAAGCACAAATAACAGGTCAGACCATTGCTTTACCGGCTTCAATGACTTTGTTTTCTTTTATTGGTGTAGTGGTTACTTCTGCAACCACAATCATATATGGAACCACTATTTGGGACCCATTGGTTCTGGCGGGAAAATTTGAAAGCAAATTATTGGTGAGCCTGGCTATGATTGCTGTTGCTATCTCAACACTGGCAACAAATATTGCGGCAAATATTGTGAGCCCGGCTAATGATTTTGCCAACCTGTCCCCTACTAAAATTAATTTCAGGTTGGGGGGCTATATAACAGGTATTATTGGTATCCTCATCTTCCCGTGGAAATTAATCGCTGATCCCAGTGGCTATATTTTTACCTGGCTGGTAGGCTACTCAAGTTTATTAGGACCGGTGGGTGGAATTATGATCGTTGATTATTATTTTATCCGCAAACAACAACTGGTTATAAATGATTTGTATAGTCATACAGGTATCTATGGCTTTTCAAAAGGATTTAATAATGCCGCCATTATTGCATTACTCATTGGTATATTACCGAATGTACCCGGGTTTTTAATAACGATAAAAATAATGAATGCAGATACCGTTCCTGAATGGATAGCACATTTTTATAATTATGCGTGGTTTGTGGGATTTGGCGTAAGTGGATTTGTTTATTGGTTTTTGATGAAGAAACGATAAGTTGAATTATACTGAATATTTTATGTAAATGTTGAATGATCGTATTCCATTTGAAATTCAACTTTGAACATTCAAAATAATAATATGAGCGTATTAATTAAAAATGGAAGAGTAGTTACCGCTACCGATGATTACATAGCTGATGTATTCATTGAAGGTGAGGTTATAACCGCGATCGGTAAAAACTTATCGGTAAAAGCGGATACGATCATTAATGCAAACGGAAAAATAGTAATGCCAGGTGGTATTGATCCACATGTGCATTTGGACATGCCATTTATGGGTACCTATTCAAGTGATAATTATGAAACCGGTACACGCGCTGCCTTACACGGTGGCACAACCATGGTAATTGATTTTATTTTACAAAAGCAAGGAAATTCTTTACGCGCCTCGCTTGAAGAATGGAAAGGACGATCTGATGGAAATTGTATCAGCGATTACAGCTTTCACATGGCTGTAACGGATTTTAACGGGGATACAAAAAAAGAGATTCAGGAAATGATTGAGAAAGAAGGCATTACTTCTTTCAAAACATTTATGGCATATAAGGGTGCGTTGATGATTGATGACAGGCAGATGATCGGACTGATGCAGGAGGTAAAAAAACATGGTGGTCTGATTAATGTGCATGCTACCAATGGCGATATGATTGATTATTTAATTGCCAAACACAAAGCGGAAGGCAAATTATCGCCCCTCTATCACTATCTCTCCCAACCTGAAGTAACCGAAGCTGAAGCCACCGGGCGTTTTGCTGATATGGCTAATTATACCGGCTGCCCCGGCTACATCGTTCATTTAACCTGTGAAGGTGCATTAAATGCGGTACGCAATGCTACAAGAAGGAACCAGAAACTGTTTGTTGAAACCTGTATCCAGTATTTGATACTGGATGCTTCTTTGTACGAGAATGACTTTGAAGGTGCCAAATGGGTGATGAGTCCACCACTTCGTGAGAAAAAAGATCAGGACACTTTGTGGGCCGGTATTAACCAGGGGTTGGTAAATGTGGTAGCTACAGACCATTGCCCGTTCATGTGGGAGCAGAAATTAATGGGTAAAGATGATTTTTCAAAAATACCCAATGGCCATCCTGCCATAGAAAACAGGATGGAATTATTATTTAGTGAGGGTGTGAACAAAGGAAAAATCAGTTTGAATAAATTTGTGGAAGTGGCCAGCACTAACGCGGCGAAGATATTCGGCATGTTTCCTAAAAAGGGCACCATAGCAGTGGGTAGTGATGCGGATATTGTATTGTTTGATCCGAATGAGAAGCATATACTTTCTGCCTCTACGCATCATATGAATGTTGATTACAGCGGATATGAAGGATGGGAACTGACTGGTAAAGTGAAAACCGTTTTGTTACGCGGTAAGATTGTAATTGATAATAATACTTGTTTAGTAGGTAAAGGTTATGGGCAGTTTGTTAAAAGAAACAAGGTTAGTGGGAAGAT
The DNA here is from genome assembly GCA_043717145.1 of Chitinophagaceae bacterium. Classification (GTDB taxonomy): domain Bacteria; phylum Bacteroidota; class Bacteroidia; order Chitinophagales; family Chitinophagaceae; genus Sediminibacterium. The sequence goes on from JAYSXR010000311.1 coordinate 3,648, forward strand.
TTAGCTCTGTTCTGTGTAGTCAAAAAAGCCTGTTTAGTGCATAATAGTTGAAGTGTGCGACGCAATAAAAGTTGGGTAAAGAAATAAAGATGACAAAATAAAATCATTCCATATCTAAAATAAAATCACATGCCACGTATTGTACGATCAGGTTTAATACAAATGAGTTTGCCAAAAACAGAAGGTGAAGGAACCATTGAAGAAATTAAAGAAGCAATGGTACAAAAACATATTCCGTTGATTGAAGAGGCTGGAAAAAAAGGTGTTCAGATACTCTGCTTCCAGGAAATTTTTAATACCCCCTATTTCTGCCCTGGGCAGGATAAGGCCTGGTATGAAAGTGCGGAAACTGTTCCCGGACCTACCATTGAACGGATGCAGGTTTATGCCAAAAAATATAATATGGTAATGATCGTACCGGTGTATGAAAAAGAGCAGGCCGGTGTTTTATATAATACGGCGGCAGTGATTGATGCCGATGGAACCTATCTTGGTAAATACCGTAAGAACCACATTCCTCATACCAGTGGTTTTTGGGAAAAATTTTTCTTTAAACCCGGAAATCTGGGTTACCCGGTATTTCAAACAAAGTATGCCAAAGTGGGTGTATACATCTGCTACGACCGACACTTCCCTGATGGGGCTAGGTGTTTGGGATTGAATGGTGCCGAGATTGTTTATAACCCATCTGCAACGGTTGCCGGTTTAAGTCAATACCTATGGAAACTGGAACAGCCTGCACATGCAGCCGCCAATGGCTATTTTATGGGTTGTATTAACCGGGTAGGTGAAGAAAAGCCCTGGAACCTCGGTAAGTTTTATGGCAGTTCTTATTTTGTTGATCCACGCGGACAGATTTTTGCACAGGCATCGGAAGATAAAGATGAATTATTAATCTCCGATTTTGACCTGGATATGATTGAAGAAGTAAGGAGCGTATGGCAGTTCTTCCGCGATAGAAGGCCGGAAACCTATGGTAAAATAACTGAGCTCTAATTATTGTTTTGAATGTTGCATTTTAAATGTTGAATGAGCTTTTCATTTAAAATGCAATATGCAACATGTAAAATAAAAAAATGTCAATATCCAATAATCGCCTTCCCACAGAACAATACGAGCAGAATTTCAGCGATATTCATCCACCGTTTGAAACACATAGTGCGGCATTGGTGGAAGCTAACCGTTGCCTGTTCTGTTATGATGCCCCCTGTACCAAGAGTTGCCCTACCGGAATTAATGTACCCAAGTTCATTAAACAGATCATTACAGAAAATATAAAAGGTTCTGCGCATACCATCTTATCAGCCAATATTATGGGTGGCGGATGCAGCAAGGTTTGTCCGGTTGAAAAATTATGCGAAGGTGCCTGTGTATTTAACCTGATGGAAGAAAAAGCTATTCCTATTGCAAAACTGCAACGGTATGCAACCGAAAAAGCTATCGCCAATAACTGGCAATTATTTGAAAGAAAGCAGTCAACCGGTAAAAAAGTAGCCATCGTTGGTGCAGGGCCGGCAGGATTGAGTTGCGCTCATTCGTTGTCAAGAGAAGGTGTTGATGTGACTATCTATGAAAAGGAAAGCAAAGGCGGCGGCTTAATGACATACGGGATTGCAGCCTATAAAGTAACGCCTGAATTCTGTGAGGCGGAAGTGAATTATATTTTAAGTATTGGTGGAATAAACATTAAATACCAGCAGGAACTGGGTAAAAATATTTCATTAGTTGACCTGCAGGAGAATTATGATGCAGTGTATTTGAGTTTTGGTGTTGGCATTGCCCGTCAGTTGGATATTAAAGGTGAAGAACTGGAGGGTGTGGTTGATGCAATTAGTTTTATTTACGATATCCGCACCAAAGGTTACTCATCTATTCCTGTTGGCGATAAAGTAGCTGTAATTGGCATGGGCATGACGGCGATTGATGCTGCCACACAAGCTAAAAGATTGGGTGCAAAAGAAGTAACCCTTATTTATAGGAGGACACAGGCAGAAATGCCCTGCACTGAAGAAGAACTGAACATCGCTAAACTGGACGGTTGCGAAATAATTTGGTTAGCAACCCCAAAAGAAGTGATCGGCATAAATGGAAATGTGTCTTCATTAATATGCAGCATGATTCAATTGGGAGAACCTGATGCCAGTGGACGGCGCTCGCCAATAGAGACCGATCAAACAATCAATTTATCGGTTGATATGGTTATCAAGGCTGCAGGACAGATGCCATTTGAAGGGTTAGTGAATAATAACAAAATCAATCATTTAAAAGGTAAATTATCCATAGATGAACATTGCGCTACAAACATTAAAGGTGTTTTTGCAGGGGGCGATTGTGTGAATGGTGGAAAAGAAGTTGTTGATGCAGTGCAGGCCGGAAAGGATGGAACAAAAGCAATACTTGATTTTTTTTTTCACGCCAAGATGCCAAGATTTGATTAATGCTTGTAGAAAACGAAATACCAATAATTATAGTAGATATCTGTTTTCGTATTCTTAGAATTGTAAACAAATTATAAAAACTTTACGTCTTGGCACCTTAGCGTCTTGGCGTTAAAAAAATATTTTATGGCAGACATCAGTTCAACCTTCCTCGGCATAAAATCTCCCAACCCATTCTGGTTGGCCAGTGCCCCTCCTACTGATAAAAAAATTAATGTTCTCCGCGCTTTTGAAGCCGGTTGGGGTGGTGTGGTGTGGAAAACACTGGGGAGCCAGGTAAAAAATGTATCGTCCCGCTATTCCTCCGTGGACTTTAATGGAACAAGGATAATGGGATTTAATAATATTGAACTGATCAGCGACAGGCCTTTGGCAATTAATTTAAAAGAGATCGAAGAATGCATCAAACTCTTCCCCGAACGTGCCATGGTGGTTTCTTTAATGGCAGATAATGATAAGAATAGCTGGCACGAACTTATTAAAAAAGTAGAAGATACCGGCGCACATGGCTTTGAACTCAATTTCGGTTGCCCGCATGGAATGATTGAAAGAGGTATGGGCGCTGCCGTTGGGCAGGACCCTGAAATTGCACGTATGGTAGTAGAATGGGTAATGGAAAAAGCAACCATTCCAGTTATTACCAAGCTTACACCCAATGTACATTCACCCGTTCCTGCAGGTAAGGCCTGTGTGGAAGCAGGTACCAATGCATTGTCTTTGATCAATACCATTCAATCGGTTACCGGTATTGATTTAGACACTTTGGTCCCAAATCCAAATGTAGCCGGCAAATCTGTATTTGGTGGTTACTGCGGCCCCGCAGTAAAGCCGATCGCTTTAAAAATGCTAACAAATATCAGTCAGAATAATACCACAAGAAAAGTTCCTATCTCAGGCATTGGTGGTATCAGTACATGGAAAGACGCAGTAGAATTTATGTTATTGGGCGCATCTAATGTTCAGGTTTGTACGGCAGTAATGAAACATGGCTTTCGTATTGTTGAAGACATGTGTGAAGGATTAAACAACTGGATGGATGAAAAGGGATATAAAACCATTAATGATTTTATAGGTAAATCGGTAGAAAATATAATCCATTGGGAGGACCTTGACATTAATTATCACCATATCGCAAAAATTAACCAGGATAAATGTATCCATTGTGGTTTGTGTTATATTGTTTGTGAGGATACATCTCATCAATCCATCAACCTAGACTATGGTAAGCCGTACAATACCTATACAATTAAGGATGAAGAATGTGTAGGTTGCAACCTTTGCCAATTGGTATGCCCCGTTACAGATTGTATTACCATGGAAGAACACCGCGTGGCCCCTGAATACCTTAACTGGAAAGACTACCAGCGATTGGGATTGCCTTTGAATGACCATTAACTATTTATTTTCTATTTTTAGTAAATGAAACTCCAACTCTGGTCCGTAGGCAAAGCGCATGAGTCGTATGCAAAAACAGGCATCGAAGATTTTACCAAACGGATCAATAATTATTTTCCGGCCGATTGGCATATTGTCTCCCCTCCTAAAAATGCAGCCCATCTGTCGGAAGGGGAATTGAAAAAAGCGGAAGCAGCCATGCTACTGCAACAAATACAAAAGGACGATTACCTTGTTTTATTAGATGAAAGGGGCAAACAAATCAGTTCCCCTGAACTGGCGCTATGGCTGCAAAAGCGTGCTAATGAAAGCACTAAACGCATTGTATTTTTGATTGGCGGCGCTTTCGGTGTAGACCAAATGGTTATGCGACGCGCCGATTACACCTGGAGTTTATCAAAACTTGTCTTTCCGCACATGCTGGTGAGGTTATTATTAACCGAACAGATTTACCGTGCATGTACTATTCTGCGGAATGAGAAATACCACCATCTGTAATTCTGGCTATTGGTCAGCGACCAACAATGGCCATAGAATATGGTTTACCGTGCTTGCATCATTTCCCGGAATGAAAATATCATCACAGTTAGCATTGCCTAAAGGTTAGCGACCCACAGCGATAGTAGAAGCAAAGTTGAAAAGATATGTCTGGGATCTTATTTTTCTTCTTTACGGCTTAGCGTAAAGGTGTTCCGAAAACCTGTAGTCTGGTAACCAACCATAGCAGAGGTAAACTTACTGTGTTTATAAAGTGCCTGTTAAGTTCGATCTCTGTAAGGTCTCTATAAGGTTTCTATAAGGTCTCTGTAAATATGACCGTCTTTTTTAGATTCTTTAGTATTTCTGTCAAATAAAAAAATTGTTTTAGTCAATACCTGTGCATTAACAAAATACACTTTCTAACCGGTTATGGCAAAAAATATTCATGCTTCAGCCGTTGTAAGTCCCCTGACCTCAGCGAACCACAGCCACAATTAACATTTACTTTTGGTCAACGACCAACAGCGATAGTAGCGGGGGTTTAATTTTATTTTAAAGTGGAAGCCCGGAAATATTTAAATTGCAGGTATGATTATCACTATCACCATCATTATTTTGTTGCTTACCTGTATTGTTTCCTTCACTGCTTTTTCCAATGATAAGATTACGGAGGATCTTATTTTTTATCCTCCCGCTATCACTAACAGGAACCAATGGTACCGTTTTATCACCTGTGGGTTTATTCATGCCGATTTCATGCACCTGGCTTTTAACATGTACACTTTTTACCTGTTTGGTGATATGGTAGA
>JAYSXR010000312.1:0-2940 GCA_043717145.1 Chitinophagaceae bacterium
AGGTTCAGGTCCAGCAGGAATAACTCTCGTTTTTGGAGGAGGGTATAAACCCCGTCCCGGTAAAATTCAAAGAAAGGAGAACGGCTGTAACAGGATTCAATGGTTCGTAAATGCTGCACCTGCCAATTATTTGAGTAACTGATCCTAACATCCTTCATCAACTGTTTTTGGTTTCTTCCTTTTTCCAAAGGAACCGACAGATTAACCACTCCATTGCTGCCAACAACCATGCACCTGTTACGAAAACTCATTTTTTGATAGCTTTCATATTGTTCAATTTTAATATTTGAAAATCTAAACAAAGTATTAGTGTAATTAACACTTCCAAAGTATTGATTTTCAATTATTATACGTACAATATTTTGATCTTTTTCACTCATTACCTAAATGCACTTATTACAGTGATTATATGTCTTTTTATATTTTATTAAATAATAAAGTAAATATTTATAACTTATTGATTATTATAGTTATAATAGTAAAAATAATTACCAATATAATTAGTTTCAGAAAAGACAAACTTTTTGTTTCATTCTGCCAATAAAATTAGTAACGAATATAAGTTAAATATAAACAAGGAGAATTGAAAATCGGCGATGTTCCTTAATTTGCAGTTAAATAGCCCATCTTGAAAAAGACCCTCCCTTTTGCCCTCCTTGTGCTCTTATTGTCTGCCTGTGCCAAACCCAAGGATTTTGATTATCGTGACGTGAAGAACATCAGGCTCGAAACCATGGGCTTTGAAAAAACGGTTCTGTGTATGGACCTGGTTTATTATAACCCGAACGGTTTCGGGGTAGACCTGAGAAAAGTGGATTGCGACGTATATGTAGATAACAGCTTCCTGGGGAAATTTCAGTTAGACACCCTCATGCACATTAACCGGATGGCAGAATTTGCCCTCCCTTCCCGTATTTTGATAGATATGAAAGCCGTGTTAAAAAATGGGTTAAATCTGCTTTTTAGCCAGGAAGTACTGATTAATGTAAAAGGAACCACCAGGGTTGGCAAGGCAGGCTTTTTCAGAACCGTTCCGTTTAATTATGAGGCAAGGCATAAACTAACCCTGTTTTAAACTAACGCTGTGCAACTCAATTTAATCTGAGATCACATTGTGAAGGGAGTTGAACAGAGAATAAATTAATTGAAGTAGGGCTGAACATGACAGGGCTTTCCTTTTAGGGGGCCACCACCTTGTTCGGCGCGTTTACAGATGGGGGGGAGTTTTTGGTAGGCTTCAGGCTCGGCTTTATCGTTATCAGCATCAAAACCCGCGTTATTCAGTGCTGCTTTAATGGCTTCAGGATTGGTCCTATCGGGCAAATATTGAAACTTGATCTCGCCCTGCAGCAGGTTGATCTTCCACTGCATGATGCCCATTTCCATATTCGCTTTATTTTCTACGAGCAGGTATTTATCCAGCCTTTCCTTGCATTCCCAGCATTTCAAATTAGCCGATTTAACGGTTAACCACTGAAACTTGGGTTGCTGGGCATTGGCCGCAAAAAAAGATCCTGATACGAGTAAAAGGGCCATCAATATTTTTGTCATGTACGCTGTTTCAGTATTTGTTTCAAATTCCCTGCCAATTAGCAGGATCGTCTCGCCATTGCAATAATAATTGCTCCGTATCGGTACTTACCTGGCCCTTTTCCACAGCAAGGTTGATAAGCTGCGTATAATTGGTTAGGGAGCGGTAAGGTACTTTAGCATCTGCAAATGCCTGATCAGCCACCGCAAAGCCATAGGTGAAGATAGATACCATGCCTGCCACTTCCATACCGGCATTACGCAGCACATCCACTACCTGCAAACTGCTTTTACCGGTTGAGATCAGGTCTTCTATCACCAATACTTTTTGGCCGGGCGTATAAAAACCTTCGATCTGGTTGCCTAAGCCATGTTCTTTAGGCTTAGGGCGAACATAGATATAAGGCAGTTTCAATTGATCAGCAGCCATCGCACCCCAGGGGATGCCCGCCGTTGCCACACCTGCCAGTACTTCGGCCTCAGGAAAATGTTCAAACACTACATTGCATAATTCACTTTTAATGAAATCACGTATAAAAGGAAAAGATAATATCCGCCTGTTATCGCAGTAGATAGGGCTTTTCCAGCCGCTAGCCCAGATAAACGGTTTTTCGGGACTTAATTTAACAGCAGCAACCTGCAATAGTTTTTCAGCAACGGCTTTCTCGTTTGTCATATGGCGAATGTAAACTGATTTTGAATTTTGTGATGCAAAACGGTAGGAAATCGGGAAATTGTATTCACATTTGATGCATGGAAGGGAAAAATAAACTGATCGCTGCGGGTGGATTGGTGTTAAATGAAAAAGGAGAATTGTTAATGATTTACCGCCGCGGCAAATGGGACCTTCCGAAGGGCAAACTGGATGAAGGCGAAACCATTGAAGATTGTGCCGTAAGGGAAGTGATGGAAGAAACCGGTTTAACAATTGTTGAACGGGGAGAACGGCTGGAGATCAGTCACCATCAATATTTCGATCGCCATTTACAGGAAGAGGTGATTAAAGAAACCCATTGGTTTGCGATGAAGGCAATGGGCGAACAGGAATTAGTTCCACAAGCAGAAGAGGATATTACCGCTATAAAATGGGTAACAGGAGAAGAATTGGAAGCCTGTTTGGAAGATAGTTATCCAAATGTGGTTGAGGTGGTAAGAAAAGCGGACTTATAATCAGTTCGCAACAGATTAAACGAGTATACATTTTTGAATGTGTTTATATGCTTCAATAAATAATTAAAATAACTTTCCTTATGAAATACATCCTCTCCTTTATTTTTTTTTTCGGTTTTACCTGCGTAGTTAATGCACAAAAAGCCAAACCCATTTTCAATGGAAAAGACATCAACAACTGGACGATCAATGGTACAGAAAAATGGTATGTAGCCGATGGCGAGCTGATCTGCGAAAGCG
>JAYSXR010000313.1:0-2940 GCA_043717145.1 Chitinophagaceae bacterium
TTGGGGATATGACTGACATGATTTTGTTGCAGTTTTAGGTTGTCGAGCATTATTTCGGACGTTGAAGTGAGTGACACAACCTAATATGCCATATGCTACTGCAGTCGGTTAAAAAGCCTGTTACCGGCCATCCTGGATTATGGTATAGAGTTGAGGGACTGAAAGTGAATATATTCCCAATCATGTCAATCATACCCTTAATTCATAGGAATCAGCGGTTATATTACTTACATTTGCCTTTGTGATTAATCATGTTATGGAATACAATACCGAAAGAAATTACCTGGGTATGAAAGAATACGGCCGTCACGTTCAGCGGATGGTGGAGTATTTATTGACTATTGAAGACAAGGAAAAACGTCAGCAACAGGCCCTGTGTGTAATAGAATTAATGGGTTTCGTAAACCCGCATTTAAAAAATGTAGAAGACTTCAGGCATAAACTTTGGGACCATCTTTTCTTTATCAGTGATTTTAAGTTGGAAGTAGATAGCCCATATCCAATTCCACAAAAAGAGACGTATAAATTAAAGCCTGACCCATTGCCTTATCCTAAGCGCCATCCGAAATATGCGCATTTAGGTAAGAACCTGGAAGTAGTGATTAATAAGGCGCTGCTGGAAGAAGATCCTGAAAAGAAAGCTGGCTTTGCGCATGCCATCGCTTATTATATGAAGCTGGCTTACAGCAACTGGCATAAAGAACTGGTGCATGATGATACGATCCGTACCGAGTTGAACAGCATTACCGGCGGTCAGTTGGAATTTAGTACTACACCATATATTAAACACCGTAACCAGAATTTTGAACGCGATGAATATCCACGCAGTAACGGCGGTGGACGTTGGCAGCAAAATTTTGGCGGACGCAGCGGCGGCAGTAACAGGGGCGCAAGTGGCGGAAGGGATAACAGGGCCGGTGGTGGTGGTGGGAGAACCGATGGCCGGAACAATAATAACCGAAACCCCGGTGGTAATGGCAATGGCGCAAGGGATAATAACCGGAACAGCGGTAATAGCGGCGGAAGAACCGATGGCCGCAGCGGCGGGCAATTTAAAAAGAGATATTGAGAAGTATCCGCATAAAGGATACTGGTTTTCCTTATAGTATTAAAATGCATCGGAATTTTCCGGTGCTTTTTTTATTTCCGTTCAGTAAGTTGCCAACCTTAGCCGTAAACAAATAAGCCAATAAACTATATTCGCTATGTTAACAGCATCAGCAAATTTCCAATCAATCATATATGGGTTCATTTGAAGTAATCGGGGGGTATAAATTAAAGGGTGATATCACTCCGCAAGGGGCAAAGAATGAGGCATTGCAGATATTATCGGCTGTTTTATTAACAGCGGAGCCTGTAACCATTTCCAATATCCCGGATATACTCGATGTGAACCTGCTGATAGAATTGCTGGAGGATATTGGTGTAAAAATAACCCGCCTAACAAAAGACAGCTGCAGGTTCCAGGCTGATTCTATTGATGCAGATTACCTGGCATCGGATGCATTCAGGAAAAAAGGTGGTCGTCTTCGCGGTAGTGTAATGTTTGCCGGCCCCATGCTTACCAGGTTTAAACGCGCTTATATACCCAAGCCCGGCGGCGATAAAATTGGCCGCAGAAGATTGGATACCCATATAATTGGTTTTGAAAAATTGGGTGCCAAATATGAGTATGATGAAGTGTTGGGTTGTTTTAAGTTATCCTCCCCGCAACTCAAAGGTGTATTTATGTTGCTGGATGAACCCTCGGTTACTGGCACAGCTAATATTACAATGGCTGCAGTATTAGCAGAGGGCACTACAACTATTTACAATGCTGCCTGCGAACCTTATGTACAACAGCTTTGTAAAATGCTGAACCGCATGGGGGCAAAAATCAGCGGTATCGGAAGCAATCTGCTCATTATAGAAGGTGTTGCCTCATTAGGTGGAACCGAGCACCGCATGTTACCGGATATGATAGAGATCGGTAGCTTTATCGGCCTGGCGGCTATGACACAAAGTGAAATCACCATCAAGGATGTAGGTATAGAACATTTAGGTGTAATACCGGAAAAATTTCAACAACTCGGTATCCAATTCCAGATCAAAGGAGATGATATCTATATTCCGGCACAGGACGTTTATGAGATACAGACTTTTTTGGATGGCGGTATCCTAACTATTTACGATCATCCCTGGCCCGGTTTCACGCCCGACCTGCTAAGTATTGTTTTGGTAGTGGCTACACAGGCAAGGGGCAGTGTATTGGTTCACCAGAAAATGTTTGAGAGCCGTTTGTTCTTTGTAGATAAACTGATTGATATGGGTGCACAGATCATACTTTGCGATCCGCACAGGGCAACCGTAATCGGACTCGGCAGAAAAAATAATTTACGCGGCATTACCATGAGCAGTCCTGATATACGTGCCGGACAGGCCCTGCTGATTGCCGCACTAAGTGCTGAAGGGAAAAGTGTAATACAGAATATTGAACAAATAGACCGCGGGTATCAATACATTGACGAGCGATTACGAAATTTAGGTGCAGATATTAAGAGAGTTCCTTAATTATTAAGCTTGGCCGTATGTGTATATACGACCGGCAGCATTGAGGAGTGATATTTGTATTCTCGCAAATGCCAAATGTCGAATCATTTAAAAATGCAACCTGCCATAGGCAAATTTATTTGTCCTCTTCTATAGCACTTCCCACCATTTAGAAAAAACCTGGCGCCCATCTTTCAAATTAACTTCTTCCCCTATCCTAGGTGACAAAACAGGAAGGCCTGCTTTTCGGCCAAATTCAGAGACCTGTATAATAGGTTCATCCCAATCATGCTGGGCCAATGCAAATTTTCCCCAATGTACCGGTAGTAGTTTTTTTGCTTTCAGTTCTATCGCTGCCTGAACAACTTCTTCGGGCATGGTATGTATGTATTTCCAGTTTTTATGTGACTG
>JAYSXR010000314.1:0-2925 GCA_043717145.1 Chitinophagaceae bacterium
TAAAACCATGTGGCAGAACAAAGGATTTCTCAAAGATGATAGCATGGATGTAGTAGCTGCCATGCAGCAACTGGGATTGCTAATGCAGCAGTTGACTAAAGAGTACGAAGGTTTATCAACCGATGAATTGTTAATACCGCCGGCACCCGCAAAATGGAGCAGGCAGCAGCGATTGGGCCAACTGATAGATTCAGCCATTAATAACCAGAAGCGGTTTACAGATGCGCAGATAGTGGAGAAGTCATACCTCATCACACCATATCAACAAAATGAACTGATGATTGTCAATAACTAACAGCAACTGCCTCTTCAACATCTGCTGGGTTTATGGCAATCCTTGAATCAGCAAATTATTTTTGTGGTGCAAAATATACCTTCCTGCAGGCAGGTATTTGAGGTGAACCCCCTATACAATTAAACCGGTATACAAACCCTCGAATGGCTTGTATGCGATTATGTGGCTCATATGCAGCACCATTTACGGCATCTCGGGACGTAAAATTAAATTTCGCTAAAGTTGACCGATAATTAAATAATTAATATATTTTGTGTCAGTTTAAAACTGTCGTATGAAAAAAATGATTTTACTTTTCGGTTTGGGTCTTGGTTTTGTATCCATTGTGCATGCACAGGAATCAGCAAAAGATTCTACACTGGAACAATTTGTAGGCAAATACACTTTCCCTGATGGCAGCGTGGTAGCAGAAGTAAATGTGGCTTTAGAGAACGGCGCATTAACCATGTCCTCTTCCGCTGGTATATCGCCCTTAGAAAAACAGGGGGAAGACCTATATGCCATTACCCAGTTTCAGGGAACCGCGAAATTTAAAAGGGATACTAGCAAAAAAATAATTGGCGTTAGTATTAATGCAATGGGCTATGAATTAGAAGGCACCAAAGCAAATGCCAGCACAACTACTTTTGCTTACAGGCTTACAAATAAGTACATAACCAACACTTCGTTAGTTATCGTGCAGGTTCGATGATAGATTGCTTGACAATATGCCAGGGCCGGATGATTCATCCGGCTTTTTTATTGGTAATAGGTATCGTCTAGATAAAACAGGCCATCTTCTTTTTTCCAATACCAGAATTTCTTTTTGTAAACGCAGTAATAACCACGGGCAGTTTTAGAAGCCAGGTTATCGGGAACGAATAATACGCGCGGAGGAACCATTTTAAAACGATAAATCAGGTTTTTTCGCTGAACAGGTGTAAATGAACGGCTTATTTTTTTGTAATCTACTTTTGCGGCTATATTATCGGGCAATTTATTGCGAGAGGTAATAATCTCACCCTTTTCATCAATAACAATCATGGGAGCAAGCATGGTAGTAGCTGCAGGTGCAGTCGGAATGTCTATGCCACCATTTGCAGGGGTATCTATCTTTGTTTCAGATTTTGGTATACTATACTTTGAATCAGGATTTCCCCTCAAAACACTGGTTGCCGGATGCGTTTTTTTACTACATGACACCAAAAAGATGCCGACAATCAGCCATAGTAGGGAATCTTTTCTCATGAACAATTTTGAAAGAAGGTATGAAAAAATTGTGCCAGATATTGATTTACTGAAAAGAAAAAGCAATCAATGCAGACTGCATAAGTGTATGTTGGTTACCATCTATTAGTTTTTTTACCATACAGGTCCCCTCTCCCAGTTCTTTACTGCCAATAATTACCGCATAAGGAATCTGCTTTTTATCGGCATATTTGAACTGTTTGTCAAACTTTGTATTCTCATGAAATAATTCACACCGAATTCCCTTATCCCTGAGTTGCTGCATTAACAGGAAAGCTTTTTTACTTTCGGCTTCGCCAAGGTTAAAGAATAATACCTGGGTGCCCATTTGCACTTCTTCAGGAAAAAGTTGTAATTCTTCCATCACATCATAAATTCTATCTACTCCAAAACTAATGCCCACTCCCGGAACATCGGGTACGCCAAATAAACCTGTCAGGTCATCATACCTACCACCTCCGCCAATACTGCCCATCTGCACATTTTTTGCTTTAACTTCAAAAATAATACCGGTATAATAATTTAGGCCGCGGGCTAAAGTGAAATCAGTGGTGAGTGGTGGGTGATGTGTGGCGAGTTGATAATTTAAGATATAATTAATCTCTTCAATTCCTTTTTGCCCTGTTGTATTATTGCCGAGTAGTGTTTGTAAAGAGGCTAATTTTTCAGCATCCGTTCCGCTTATGGAAAGATATTTTTCTATGGTACTAATTTGTTCACTGGAAAGGCCTTTCTTTTCAAGTTCTTCCTTTACGCTATTAAGGCCTATCTTATCTAACTTGTCAATAGCGATGGTAATGTCTATCATCTTTTCCGGGCCGCCACATAGTTCGGCCAACGCTGCTAATATTTTACGGTTGTTGATATGTATTTCTACCGGCACCTTCAATTGTTCAAAAACCTGGCTGTATATATTGGCCAGTTCTACTTCATTTAATAAGGACCTGCTGCCCACCACATCGCAATCGCACTGATAAAACTCTCGATAGCGGCCTTTTTGCGGACGGTCGGCGCGCCAGACAGGTTGTATCTGGTAACGTTTAAAAGGTAGCGTAAGCTGTCCATAATTCATAGCCACATACCTTGCAAACGGAATGGTAAGATCATACCGCAACGCCCTTTCGGTAATGCCTTTTATATTCCTGCCCGATAATACTTTATCAAAATCTTCTTTGGCCTGTTGGTGTTTATCGGGGTTATCGAGACCGTTATTTAATATTTTAAAGATCAGCTTATCACCCTCTTCGCCATATTTACCCAGTAATGTATCCAGGTTTTCCATTGCCGGTGTCTCCAATGGCTGAAACCCATATAATTCAAATACAGAACGGATTGTATTAAAAATATAATTGCGTTTACGAACAACTGCTGCACTAAAATCTCTGGTTCCTTGTGGTAAGCCG
>JAYSXR010000315.1:0-2909 GCA_043717145.1 Chitinophagaceae bacterium
ATCTTTACTCATGGGTGGTTCTGGAGTTTGATAGTTAGATATCGCTATCTCTATTAACTCCTTTACCACCCTATTTAGTATTATTCATGCAACAAAGCCTATCCGGTATAACAGCTATCCTTGTTTTTATCCTGGCTATTAGGTACGCCAAACAATTAAATACTTTGGTATTGGGTGAGGAAGAAGCCAGGTATACAGGTGTTGATACAGAGAAATTAAAAAGAAAGATCATGTTGTACAATACTGCCATGGTATCAGTAGCTACAGCATTTGTAGGTGTGATTAGTTTTATGGGATTGATCGTGCCACATGTTATGCGGTTATTAATTGGCAGTGATAATAAAAAACTATTACCCGCCTCAATGATAGCCGGGGCTGTTTTATTAACGCTGGCCGATATGGGTGCACGGTTATTACTTGCCCCCGCAGAAATACCCATTGGAATTATTACATCATTAGTGGGCGCACCCGTTTTTATTATCCTCCTGAAACGCACTAATATGCTCAATACAAAAGGAGGTGGGCGTGATTGATGTGCAAAATGTTTCATTGATAATGGGTAAATCTTTTTTAGTAAAAGAAGTATCACTCATGATCCGGGCAGGTGAGTTTGTGGTAATCATGGGCCCCAACGGAGCCGGCAAATCAACGTTATTAAAAATGATGTCGGGTACAATGCTCCCAACTACAGGGAATATTTTTTTTAAAGGAGAAGAACTATGCGGATATAAAACAGAAGTATTGGCGAAGCATAGAGCTGTCCTTTCACAACACTACCATATCGGCTTCCCTATGTCTGTGAGGGAAATAGTAATGATAGGGCGATATCCTTATTTCAAAAGCCATCCGCTTGCTATGGATGAAGTGATCGTGGATGAGCAGATGGGTAAAATGGAAATCTCGCATCTCCAAGACCGCAATTACCATACCCTTTCCGGTGGTGAAGCACAGAAAGTGCACATGAGCCGTGTATTGGCCCAGATAGGAGATACATCAGTTACGCAACAAAAATTATTATTACTTGATGAACCCGTTTCGCACCTGGATATAAAATACCAGCACCAGTTATTACAGGAAGCAAAATTACTTTGTAATAAGCAGGTAGCGGTAGCAGCAGTATTACATGATGTAAACCTGGCCCTAAAATATGCCGATAAAATATTTTTTATGAAAGGAGGACATATTATCCAAACACTTTCTAAAAATGAGCATGTAACTGCCCAGATATTGAAAGAAGTATTCGATATTAATGCTGCTATTTTCGATATGCCAGATGGGCAAGGAAAATTTGTTTCTTATTATTGATTTGGATGGATGATCAAAATCCAAAACTAATTAAACCGCTTTCAATCTCACTAATGCCTCATTCACTTTCTTATCAATAACTGTATCATCTAATATCTCCGGGATAAAAGGGTTTCCGGTAACTTTTTCAAACAGTTCGATATATCTTTTACTGATCGTTTCAATCCATTCGTCCGACATTTCCGGAACTACCTGCCCTTCTTTGCCCATAAAATTATTGGCAATCAGCCATTCCCTCACAAATTCTTTACTCAATTGTTTTTGTTTCTCACCACTTGCCTGCCTTTGTTCAAAACCGTCTGCATCAAAATACCTGGATGAATCCGGCGTATGCACTTCGTCCATCAAATAAATCGTATCGCCAATCTTACCAAATTCATATTTTGTATCTGCCAGAATCAATCCCTGCTTAGCAGCAATTTCTTTACCCCGGGCAAATAAACTACGTGTATATTTTTCCAGTATTTTCCACTCAGATTCAGTGGCCAGCCCTTTGGCAATAATTTCTTCTTTGGAAATGTCTTCATCGTGTCCCTCTTCGGCTTTGGTGGAAGGGGTGATAATGGGGGAAGGGAAAAAATCATTTTCATGTAAACCTTCCGGTAAACCTACCCCGCATAGCTCTCTTTTGCCGCTGCTGTAAGTTCTCCATGCATGGCCCACCAGATTACCCCGCACAACCATTTCTATTTTAAATGGTATGCAACGTTTTCCGATAGATACATTCGGCGCAGGCACATCCATAAGCCAGTTAGGACAAATATCCCGGGTAGCTTCTAGCATAAAAGCAGCTATTTGGTTGAGAACCTGTCCTTTAAAGGGAATGGGTCGGGGCAAAATTACGTCAAAAGCAGAAATCCGGTTACTGGCAATCATTACTAACCAATCATCTTTTATACTGTAAACATCTCTTACTTTACCATGGTATAGCTTAGTTTGCGAAGGAAATTGAAAGACTGCCATCTCGTAAAATTAGATAGGGCATTGATAAATAGGGGATAACACACATAATTTTTCTCAACACTCTGACGTTAGTTGTGGACAAATTAAATTTTTATACAAAACTAACAAATGCTATTTTTATTAACAATTCATTTAAAACTTGCTTATATGAGAAGATTCTTAACCCATTGCGGGTTGTTGGTCATGGGTACAGCTATGTGTGTATCGGTAATGGCCCAACAATCAACTACCGTATCCGGGAGTGTTAAAAACGGTAAATCCAAAGAAGCAGTTTCGGCTGTATCCGTAACAGTTAAAGGCGGTTCAGCAGGAACGTTTACCGATGACAAGGGTAACTTCAAATTTTCTACTGTTCAAAAATTGCCTTTTACACTTGTATTTTCTTCTGTGGGCTATGCAGCCAAGGAGGTGTCAGTAACCGGAAATAATGCTGTAGTGGATGTGGATCTTGCCACCTCATTTACTTTAGGTGATGAAGTAGTGGTGGCGGCTTCAAGGGTTCCGGAAAGGATTCTTGAGTCACCAGTATCCATCGAAAGAATTAGCTCCGCAGCTATTCGCAATACATCTGCGGTGAGTTATTATGATATGCTTACCAATTTGAAAGGGGTGGATGTGGTAGCAGCAAGTTTAACTTTTAA
>JAYSXR010000316.1:0-8600 GCA_043717145.1 Chitinophagaceae bacterium
CCCCAAAAATTTTATTCAGTAAACTCGCACAATAACCTTGCACCCACCATTACATCTTTAGTGATGAATAATTATCCGGCACTAACCAATAACCCTAAAGAGGTTCACTGGCTGGCCGATGTAATGGATACCAGCGCCACGTTCAGAAGCATACAATCCATGCCCTTCATGAAATGGAGCCGGGAGATGACCGATTACCTGTATAAAGGCTATTATCTATCCGGCGACCAGCTGTACAAACTAACGCCTGATCTGCTGGAAGAAAAAGTAGTGAATGATTCTATCAAAACTCACATGACGAGGTTGCTGAATAATTTCAAGCTCATCAATTCTTATGTATGTGATAACAATAAAATTTATCCGGTTACTAAATCAATTGCCACTGGTGAAAGGGAGCTGCTATTAGATTATGCAAACCCGGTTACACAAACTATCTTTATAAAAAACTCAGATACGAGCATCATGCCAGAGATCAGGGTTCCTAAAAATTATAAATACCTGTATATAGAACTTTCAGCCGATATAAATTTGTTAACGCCCGGTGAAGACCAGCCCTCGTTCAGACTGGCAATGATCGATACAACACGCCAGGGAAGAAATTTTCTGTTCTGGACACATCATAACATTATGCAAATAGCCAAAGGTGATTATATAGAAAAAAAATGGAACACGGTTTCTACCAACGATATGTTTACGCTAAGCGATTATAAGAAATACAGGAACCTGTTTTTTGATCTTTCTTTTTATACGCAGGTTTTGCCTGTTAACTTACAGATGCGGAATTTGAAGGTGAAGCTTTATGGAGTGAAATAGTTTGTACTCACTCCGGCATCGCTTTGCTTGCCACCCCTCTCTGCTGCGCAAAGAGCGAGGATGAGTTATCCTTCAAAAGTACTATAGAAATAAGGTGTCTTCGCCTCGAACTCGGCACTGCATGTATCCACCATTTTGTAAACGCGGGTAATACCTAAAGCTTTTCTTTTTTGATATACTTCTTCATCAGTACAATCGCCATGTAATATGCGTGCTATCTGGGCATCGCCGAAACCATTTTTCTTGGCTTCTTTGAGGAGGTCAACAGGCAGGGTATCTAAAGAATATTGCGCCATGTTTTTTTCCATATCACAAATGATCTGTACCTGGTAAATAAACCAGCGATCGATGCCGGTTGCCTGTGAGATATATTTTACAGTTGAACCCTGCATTAATGCATCTTTAATACGGAAGATACGGTCCCATTTAGGTGTCTTTATATATTCAACCAGTTCCTCGCTCTTCATTAGGCTTTTGCCGTAATAGCCAAGGCCGATGGCTTCGTTCTCTAAACTTTGGCAGGCTTTCTGTATGGCTTCGGTAAAACTTCTGCCAATGGCCATTACTTCACCTACGCTTTTCATTTGCAAACCCAGTGTATCATTGGCACCTTTAAACTTATCAAAATTCCAGCGGGGTACTTTTACAATTACATAATCCAATGCCGGTTCAAAATAGGCGGAAGTGGTTTTGGTAATCTGGTTTTTTAATTCATCAAGCGAATAGCCAATGGCCAGTTTGGCTGCAATCTTGGCGATTGGGTATCCGGTTGCTTTTGATGCAAGGGCAGAAGAACGGCTAACCCTCGGATTTATTTCTACCGCAATCAGTTGCTCTGTTTCCGGGTTTAAAGCAAACTGCACATTACAACCACCGGAGAAATTACCCAATGAACGCATCATCAAAATAGCTTTGTTGCGCATATCCTGGTAAGCGGTATCACTAAGGGTCATGGCAGGTGCCACAGTTATCGAGTCGCCGGTATGCACACCCATTGGGTCTACATTCTCAACGGTACAAATAATCACTACATTATCTTTCTGGTCCCTTAATAATTCCAATTCAAATTCTTTCCAGCCCAGCACTGCTTTTTCTACCAGTACTTCATGTATGGGTGAAGCTTTAAGGCCTCTTTCTAAGGCTGCATCCAGGTCGTCTTTGCTATGTACAAAGCCGCCGCCGGTGCCACCAAGGGTAAAAGAAGGACGGATTACCAATGGGAACCCAATCTCCTGTGCAAATTCTTTTCCCTCCAAAAAACTGTTGGCTACGCGGCTGGGGGCAACTGCAATACCTAATTTTACCATTAACTGGCGGAATTTCCCCCTGTCTTCGGCGGTATCAATTGCGGCCACATCTACCCCAATCAGGCGGCAGTTATATTTTTCCCAAATGCCCAGTTCTTCGGCTTCTTTACACAGGTTTAATGCTGTTTGTCCGCCCATAGTGGGCAGTACGGCATCTATTTGGTTCTCTTCAAGGATTTTTTCGATACTTTCAGCCGTTAATGGAAGTAAATATACCCTGTCGGCCATCATAGGATCGGTCATGATGGTAGCAGGGTTACTGTTGATCAGTATTACCTTAATACCTTCTTCCCGCAAGCTCCTGGCGGCCTGGGAGCCGGAGTAATCAAATTCGCAGGCCTGGCCAATGATAATGGGGCCTGAGCCGATAATTAGTACTGATTTGATGGAATTGTCTTTGGGCATGGTTGCTAAAAAATAAATTGTGCAAATCTAAGGCTGTCAAGGGAAAGCTGCCATTAATTTTTTCGCCGGAAATAGGTAAATACAAACAAAAAGAGTATAATTAGCGTTATCATTACATTTTGAAAACATAAATAAGTAACATGGCAGTATTAAAAGAGGGCAGTAAAGCACCCATATTCAAGGGGGTTGACCAGAACGGGAAGCCGATTTCCCTGGCAGATTACAAAGGCAAAAAAGTAATTCTATATTTTTATCCCAAAGACGATACACCTACCTGTACGATCCAGGCCTGCAACCTACGGGATAATTACAGTGCCCTTCTTAAAAAAGGATACCAGGTGATAGGGATAAGCACCGATGATGTGAAGAGCCATAAAAAGTTTGAAGAGAAATTCAAACTACCATTCCCATTAGTGGCAGATGAGGATAAAAAGATCGTTGATAAATACAATTTATGGGGCGAGAAAAAACTGATGGGCCGTACATACATGGGCACAACCCGTACTACTTTTTTAATTGACGAAACCGGTAAAATCGTAAAGATCATTGATAAACCTGAATCAAAAAATCATACTGAAGAAATATTAGCCGCGTGGAAGTCGGTGTGAGGCGTGAGTTGTGAATTGTCATCTTATCACTCCCCATTCACTACGCACTACTTATAAAAAATGATAGCTTCTTTTATTAAAGGCAGCTAACTTTTTTTATGTCTATACTTTACTTTATTTCTTCGTTTCCAGCAATTTAAAGAACTGATCTAACTGCGGTAAGATTACAATTCGTGTTCTGCGGTTGGCAGCACGGCCTTCTGTTGTGGAATTATCTGTAAGCGGAAGGTATTGGCTGCGGCCGGCGGCTGTCATACGTTTTGGATCTAATCCATATGTATCCTGTAAGATACGTACAAGGGTGGTTGCTCATTTCACGCTCAGATCCCAGTTATCCTGGATACCCCTGCTACGTATAGGTAGCGAATCGGTACGGGCCTTTACCATAAATTCTATTTCAGGTTGTGCATTCAGTACTTTGGCAACTTTGCCCAAAATTTCTTTGGCACGGTCGGTTACATCGTAGCTGGCACTTTTAAATAAAAGTTTATCAGAAATGTCAACATACACAACACCTTTGTCTACTTTAATATTAATATTTTTATCATCTAAATTACCGATAGCCCCTTTCAGATTCATCACCAAAGCCATGTTCATTGAATCTTTACTGTCAATGTAGTCTTGCAGGTCTCTTATATACAAATCTTTTGAGCTGATATTCTCTAATGTTTTTTTTATGCTTTCTGCCTGCGAACCAATTACTACCGACAAATCTTTCAATTGGTTTTATTCGGTATTGTTATTTTGCCGCTGTGTATAGCTTGAATGCTGACAAAAAAATAGTAACTGATTTTAATTCCTAAATTTTCATTAGCCTGTTTTAAGGAAATACCGGAGTCAAATAGATTTTCAGGCCCATTACTAATGGGTGTTAGTGTTATGTGGGCAGTGACTGGTTATAACGCAGTAATTGAGAATCATATGTAATCCCGGTGCCCGCTTTTATCAGATTGATAAAAGGGTATAAAAAAAAATTCAGTAGTTATAACTCTGCTGTATTTTTATAGCTGATGAAGCCTCTTACCAATACCTACTTACGCTTTCTAAAAAAAATAATTTGGGAAACCGCTGTAAAAAGGAAAAAGCAAATAGTCCTGTTGGTTTTTTCTTTTTTATTTGTCACATATTCTTTTGCGCAGACAGATACCACTTTTTGGTTTGCTGCGCCAGCTATCACGGCAAGTCATGAAAACAAACCTATCGTCTTTAGAATAACCACGTATAGTCAACCGGCCGATATCACAATATCGCAACCTGCGAATCCATCTTTTCTTTCCTATACGATTCACTTAAATAGCAATACTGCTACAACAACAGATATTACCCAACAGATAAACCAGGTAGAAAATAAACCCGGCAATACTATTTTAAACTATGGAATTAAAATCACTTCTACCGCCAATATATCTGCTTATTTCGAAGTCGGCCGGTCTAACAACCCAGAAATATTTCCACTAAAAGGGCAGGTCGGTAAAGGATTGCGTTTTTTGATCCCCTCGCAAAACCGCTTTGATAACCATGCCGGGCATACGCCACCCGCTCACAATGGGTTTGCTATTGTTGCTACGGAAGATAATACAGTGATTGATATTATCCTAACGAATCCGGATTCTATTGGACACACAGCCAATTCTCTTTTTACCATTACCTTACAAAAGGGACAAACCTATGCTGTTATTGCAGCAAGTAATTTGGCATCCGGGCATTTAGGAGGATCGTCTGTAAAAGCGAATAAGCCTGTTTGCGTTACCATATACGATGACTCGGTTTTTCTTACTCCAAACTATGATTTAATTGGCGATCAGATAGTGCCGGAGATAAATACCGGTAGTGAATTTATTATTGTGCGGGGAGCTTTAAATTATTCGCTAATACCTAATCAGGATTTTTATTATGTATGGGCAATTGCAGATACTACAGAAATTTCTGAAAATGGGGTAGTAGTGACGACCATCAATCGTGGACAATATTTTGAAGGACGATTAAGCAGTGCCAGTGCATATGTTACCACTACCAAGCCGGTGTATGTATTGCAATTTACCGGAGTGGGGCAGGAAGTAACCGCTACTTCTTTACCGGGCATCAAATGTACCGGCTCACAAAATGTTTCGTTCGTGCGTTCTACTTCGGAATTATTTTACCTGAATATTTTAAGTAAAACGACAGATATAGGTAATTTTTCGTTGAACGGAGATACTACTATTATCACACCTTCTCTTTTTCAGCCAGTACCTGGCACCAATGGCATTTGGCAGGCTGCCCGAATTAATATTTCTAATCTGCCTAATATAAATACATTGATACCTGCGGGTTTTTCTACTGCTGTAGCCAACAGTTCGGGGCTATTTCATTTGGGTTTTCTCAATGGGGGTTTGGGTACCGGTAGCCGGTTGGGTTATTTTTCTAATTACAGCCAGGTGCAGTTAAAACCGGTAATTACATCAGCATCCTGTTTCGGATCAGATATACAGCTGTTTTCAACACTGTATTCTAATGTAACGTATCAATGGAGTGGGCCAAATCAATTTACAAGTACACTCAATAATCCGGTTATTAAAAAAGCAGCGATAATTGACGCGGGTAAATATTATGTAACCGCTAATATCGGCGGATGTGGTATTTCTAAAGACAGTGTTACGGTTACCATTCATAATTTACCTACCCTGCAGTTTGTAAAACCGGCAGATACGGTTTGTTTGGGTAATTCAAAAAACATCCGATTTCTTTTAACGGGACAGGCACCCTGGAACCTGGTATATACAGATGGCATTAAAAATGATACGATTATTGTTATCACACAGAACGATACTTTTTTTGTTAAGTCACCCAAAGTGTCTGCTGTGTACAGTGTCAAAAATATATCAGATAATAATACCTGCTCGGCTGATGGAACAATCATTATTCAAAAAGATACGTTACTGGTGAGTTCTTTACCTATAGCTAATTTTGGATACTCTCCCATTCGATGCGAAAAGAATGCAGTAACTTTTACAGACAGTTCAAAAAACGGTTTAGATACACTTACCCATTGGTACTGGATACTGGGGAATGGCACTGTGCGGGATGTTGCCAATAAAAAAATGTTTACTGAAGTATATTCTTCCTGGGGGGATTATACGGCACAGCTGACGGTACAATCGAGTCTGGGTTGTAAGAGTGATACAATAAAGAAAGTGTTCACCATTCATCCCCTACCTAAAGTGGGTTTTATTTTACCCGAAATATGTTTGAATGATGCCTCTGCTTTATTTACCGATACTACCCGTTTGGCAGATGGTTCCCTGCCAAAAATATACGCATGGAATTTTGATGCCGCTTCCGCTTTACCGGTGGTTCCTGCCAATAAATATCCCAGCCCATTATTATCTGCTATCGCCAATCCGTTAATACAATATAAATTTTCCAGTAATTACCAGGTTAAAGAAACGGTCATCTCTGGGGATGGGTGTACAGACAGCCTAACAAAAAACTTTACAGTAAACGGCTCGAAACCTCATGCGGCTTTTGTTGTGCTGGATTCTACCCGATTGTGCAGTAACAGGGCAGTTCAGTTACAAGATTTTTCTACTGTAGATTTTGGAAATGTGGCCCGGTCAGAAATTTTCTGGAACACTTCTGTTGACAGTCTGGATGAAACCCCGGTTTATGGAAAATTGTATAATTATTTATACCCTGATTTTCAAGTGCCGGTTACTAAAAAAATGGCCGTTACAATGATTGCCCGTTCGGGCAACTCTTCTGTTTGTGCAGATTCTGTAACCCATATTATTACGCTTTATCAAAGTCCTAAAGTATCCTTTACCACTATACCGGGTATTTGTAATGATACTACCGCAAGGCAAATAATACAGGCAAAAGAAACAGGAGGTGTGGGCGGAACATTTGTGTATTCAGGGCTGGGAGTAAATGGAACAGGTTTATTTACGCCAGCGTTAGTAACATCCAATACCTATCCAATAAAATATTCATATTTCAGTACCAAAGGCTGCAGTGATTCAGCCATACAGAATATAACTACCTGGCCTTCACCTGTTGCCAGATGGGGCGTGGGTTTTCCTGTTTGCGAACGAAATGAAATACTCTTTTCCGATTCATCGATTACCAACTTTGGTAAGATACTAAACCGGTACTGGGATTTTGGAGATGGCACTATTCTAAATAAAAGCGATGCAAATCTTTTTACTAAAAAATACACATCAGCCAGCAATTATACGGCCCGTTTACGGGTGATCACAGATAGCGGGTGTCGGAGTACTTACGTTGTTCAGAACCTTAACGTGCATTACCTGCCTGTAGTAAAGTTTGGGATGCCCGATGTTTGTTTGCCTGCTGGAAAAGGATTGTTTACCGATTCATCAACTATCGGTGATCATTCTGAAAACCTATTTACGTATATCTGGAATTTTGGCGATAGAAATGATGCAGCCACTTCCCTTTTGAAAAATCCGGTTCATACATTTACAGCATTGGGACCCTATCCGGTTCAATTAAAAATAACTTCGAAAGATGGTTGTACCGATTCATTACAGCTACCGCTTACTACTGTATATCCAAGGCCTAATGCAGCTTTTCGTTTTCCTGTTGCAGAAATCTGTATGGCAGATACGATTCATTTTGCGGATGCAAGTAATGGATATACAGGTTCCATACAATCATGGCACTGGGACCTTGCACATGGCAATACTTCATCTCTACAAAATCCTTACAGGCAGTTTACGGATTCCGGATTTTTTACCGTCCGCTTATTTATTAACGATGCAAAGGGTTGTATAAGTGATACAGCTATGCAATCCATAACCGTAAATCCATATCCACATCTTTCATTAGCCAAAAGCCTGTTTGTTTTGCAAGGCGGCAGTGCGCAGTTGCATCCGGTATTTTATGCCAACAACCCCCTGTTTAACTGGACGCCTAACTTATATTTAGACACGGCAACGATTGCCTATCCTGTTACTACTCCGTTAAATGATATAACTTACTTGATCCAGTTAACCGGCAGAGGAAATTGTTCAGTAACGGGTTCTGTTTTTATAAAGGTATTGCTCGGACCAATCGTTCCCAACGCTTTTTCTCCCAATGGGGATGGCATCAACGATACCTGGATCATTCAATACCTAAATAGTTATCCGGGATGTGTGGTTGAGGTTTTTGCCAGAAGCGGGCAAACTGTTTTCAGGTCGGTGGGCTATCAAATGCCATGGGATGGCACCTTGGATGGTAAACCATTGCCCATTGGTACTTATTATTATGTGATCAATCCCAAAAACGGAAAGGCCGTGATGAGTGGCTCTATCACACTAATTAAATAGGTAACGATGATTCTTAAGAAAGTTTAATCCTGCTATGCAAAAAGTATTGAATTATTAGCGCGGCTCATATTTCGTAAAACCCGCCAAAAGCAGCATCAATCATTTTTCGTTTGATCTTTAAGGTGGGTGTAAGCAGCCCGTTGGTAACAGTCCATTCT
>JAYSXR010000317.1:0-2888 GCA_043717145.1 Chitinophagaceae bacterium
GCAACAATTTCAAATGCCCTTTTCTTTAAATATTTTTTTCTGTCATCAAATACCGTATCATTTCCTTCTTCCATGGCCCGGTACATTTGTTTATCAGACCAGTACCGCCAGTTCTGGGCGTTGGTAATAGAAGTGATAGGGCAGATGCCTTCATAGTTCTTCCACATAGCCCGACTAACATCGCCGTGTAATGCGGAAACGCCATTTGCTTTTCGGGCTAAACGAAGTGCCGCTAATGAATGATTGAATTGGTCGTCTTTTATACCTGTGAGTTTACGAACCTCGTCAATATTAAGGCCGCAGAAATAACTCATTTTATGGCAGAGATAGATGTCGTGCTTTTCATTACCCGCTTCTTCCGGCGTGTGCGTGGTGAATACCAGGTGTTCTTTTACTTTTTCAAGACTCTTAAATTTATTCAGCAGGTAAAAAGCAGCAGAAATACCATGTGCTTCATTCAGGTGATAAACATCCGGATTAAAACCAAGTTCATCAATCAGCTTGGCACCGCCTACACCCAGCAAAATAAACTGGGCCACTTTGGTAGCCACATTCGCATCGTATAAGCGATGTGTAATGGTTTGCGAAACATAATCGTTTTCAGGAAGATCAGTACTTAATAAAAATAGCGGTGCGCTGTTAAATGTTTCGGGATTGAGGTAATAGGCTTTGACCCAAACCGGGTGTTCATGTATCAATATTTGGAACTTGATATTGGTATCTTCAAGAAAGCTGTAATTTTTTTCCATGAAAGTAACCTGCAATGTCTGGTCCTGGTTACGCGTTTGATCATAGTAGCCATATTTCCATAAAATACCGATGCCCACCATATTCTGGCGTAATTCATAAGCACTGCGTAAATGCGAGCCCGCCAGAAAACCCAGGCCGCCACTATATATTTTTAAAGGTTGATGAATGGCAAATTCCATTGAGAAATAAGCTGCTTTTTTTGCATACTGCTCATTAATTTGGTAAGGGACATGATAGTTTCGAAAATTCATAATAGATTGTTTAATTAAGGGGAGGCAATATAAGCCTATTTATATAAAATGTACTTTATACACATTGCTTTGTTGGTAAGAAATGCATATAAAAATAACCCATATAAAAAGGAGCCGTTACTTTTTCTTATTGGGCCGAGGGTCTTTTTTTTTGAGGAATGTATCGTCGAAGAAACATTTGATGCCCCGATGGTTACCGCAACTTCCC
Source organism: Chitinophagaceae bacterium (assembly GCA_043717145.1). GTDB lineage: Bacteria > Bacteroidota > Bacteroidia > Chitinophagales > Chitinophagaceae > Sediminibacterium. The sequence continues at coordinate 1,210 of JAYSXR010000317.1, forward strand.
TGCTCTTTTAAAGTAATCGCATTAGCTTCAAAATTAAAGTCAATAATACATGGGTCGCCATTGCCGGTATACTGGGCAGTAGTCGCATTTTTCATTTTCATTTCTCCTTTTAATTCTCCAGTACAACTGCCTTCATTTTTTTCAAAATGCACAAAGAATAAATAGGCCCCTGCTTTTTTACTGTCACGAAGAGAAATAAAATTTTTTTTGTCATGTACATAATCACCGCTGTATTTATTTTTTCGTGGAAGTGTATCTATCGGGTTGATGATATTCCCCTTTTTCGGATATTCATTAGAATCATTGATCACGACCATAAAAATACCTACACTATTATATACCCAGCCTGTTCTGGTAAACTGTACCACATTGTCTTTACCCATTTTTTCGTTACTGATAAGAAAAGTGGGTTCCCTGTTAATGGAAACGGCATGTGCATATGTTGTTTCCATATTTGAACTTAACAACTCTTTGGATGCATGGTATTTATTTTTTTTATCGGTGACAAAGACAGCAAATCGGGTCACTTTTTTATGCGTTGTGAAATTTACCAGTAAATAAACTTCTTTCTCCTTCTCAATCTTACCGACAGGATGAATCACAATATTTTTGTCGTTACCAATAATATGGGTAAGGGAACTATCAGGAAAAAATTGCAGTAAAGCTTTATATCCAATGGTGATAGTATCGGCTACTTTGGTGATATTGGTATCGGCTACTGAAAAAGGCAGGTTGAGTTTTGGGAATGCTGCTGTAAAATCAGCCGCTTTCAAAGGTGTTTCCCCGGAAAGGTCAATCTTCTTGTCGCTACAGCCAGATAATGCAATAATTGATACCAAGAGGAGGGTCCACCACTTTTTCATAATCAATCTTTGTATAAAAATACGGGTTTCGGCACAACTGTCCGATTAGGTATAATTTTTATGGATTATTATTTTTAGATTTGTCTAAAATTAATTTTTGAGTATATGAGTTTTTCTATCACAGAAGAAAATTATATTAAAGCTATTTTTCACCTGCAACAAGGGGATGAGACCGTATCAACCAATGAATTAGCTGCCGAATTGCATACCAAAGCTGCATCAGTTACCGATATGCTAAAGAAGCTGAAAGCAAAAAAACTACTCAGTTATGAACGTTACAAAGGGGTAAGGTTAAGTGGTGAGGGCAAAAAACTTGCCCTTGGTATTGTACGTAAGCACAGGTTATGGGAATTTTTCCTGGTAGACATCCTGCAGTTTGGATGGGATGAAGTACACGACGTAGCGGAAGAACTGGAACACATCAGCAGCAAAAAATTAGTGGAGAAACTGGACGCTTTTCTTGGCCACCCCAAATTCGACCCTCATGGGGATCCAATACCGGATAGCCATGGTAAGATGGCGGTACAGCAACATATCAACCTAATTGATCTTGCCGTGAATAAAATAGCAGAAGTGAGCGGAGTAGGCAGTCAATCCACCGAATTACTGGAACTGTTAAAGCATAAGCATATCGGTATCGGAACTAAACTGGAAGTAAAAAAGAAATTCAGTTTTGATCATTCTATCGAAATCAAAATAAAAAATCAGAATGCCTTTACCATCAGTCAGCAACTTGCACAGGCTTTATTTGTAAAAACAGTATAACATGATGAGGAGGACACATAGTGATCATTCTTTAAGCGATGTTCACGAAAC
>JAYSXR010000318.1:0-8515 GCA_043717145.1 Chitinophagaceae bacterium
ATACATAATACTTTTTACAAAGGGGCGGAGTTTATTGGTAATCTCAACATACGCGGTTTCCGGGATCGCCACATCGCCACAACCCTTAACCACCACGCGCTTGTCTACGTATTCTTCTCCCTTTACTGCCTGTATATTTTTTAATAAGATGGTGCTAATCAGTTTTTTTTCATCTCCAAACACAACATCCAATGCCATCGGTTGCAGGTTGCTGGCCACCAGCATGTAAGCCCACATGGGAATGATGGCATCTGCCGAGCAGGTTATGGCAACATATGCATCTTTATAACTATCCCAATCGGTTGTTTGCAGGGCCGCGCGAAAATCCTTCTCTTTCAGTATCAGTCCCATAAATAAATACTCTTTCAGGTCAAAAACCTTGATGTTTCCTTTTGGATAATATTGTTCCAGGTCAAAACTGATCAACCCGCTTTCTACCACTTTGTTTACAAACTCATCAGACATAACACATTCTTTTCCTTACAAATTTACAATTCTCCACAATGCCTTGTTTTCGGTATGCGTAAAACAAAAGCCCGATGCTGGTTAGCACCGGGCTTACTGATTATTCAATGTATTTACCGATTAATAAAACTTAGCGCGGTTGTCTTTAATCGTAGCTGATTTTTTAAGGGCTTCCAATCCTCTGTATGAGCTCATTTTCGTGCTCTGCAGCATCGTTTGCTTAATGGCAGCAGCATCGGTTACCGACGCCTTGGCACCAACGCTTTCTGCTTTTATGCCAAATACGCCCGTTGAGCCGGCGATGGGTTCGCTTGCCTTACCCATCAGGCTTTTATTAAAGGCAGCACCAATTATTTTAGGCTCGCTTCCTACGCCCGTTATGAATGGAGCAGAAAAGGCCAGGCTATCTGCCTTTAATACCGGAGCTCCGGTACTCGCTGAGTAAGACTCCAGTGTATTTCCCTTGAATTTTGTATCGGTAATGATCTTTGCTTTTTTCTCGCTGCGAATGAAAGTTTCCGCCGTTGGCCTTGCTTCTGCCGCCGACATCAATCCAGCTTTGTTTACTGCAGACACGATGGCCACAATATAACGGTCGCCTATTTCTGTTGGTTCAGAAACATCACCTGTACCATGTTCATATATCCATCGAACCAATTGACGGTTTACACCCAATCCAGGAATGGTGAAATCATTCTGTTTGATATCGTTCGCCGGCATTACCTGCCTGTTTTCTTTTAACGCATTCGCATTAAAATCTTTTGCATTTTTACTGGACGACGCAAATTGTGCAGCAGTTGTACTTGCCGCGCTTACCGTTTCATTACTAGCCGAAATTGCCTTGGCTAAATAAGCAATCTTATAAACCGGGTTTACATTCTTTTGGGCCATTACTTCAATATAGTGGTAACCGAAATCTGTTTTAACAACGCCTTTTGTTCCTACGGGTTTATCAAATGCAAAGTCATTAAAAGGTATCACCATTTGTCCCTGCGGGAAAAATTCATATACGCCACCCTTGTCTTTACTTCCGGGGTCATCTGAATATTTGGTCGTTAATGCAGCAAAATCAGCACCCGCTTTGATAGCCGTTTCAATGCTGTCGATCAGTTTCTTACCAACAGAATCTTCACGGATTACCTGTCCGCTTCTTGGATCCGCTGTAGCAATAAGTATATGACGAACCTTCACACTATCGGGCCATTGTTTTACACCCATCATTTTAGCAATCACATAATTCTGTCCATCAAGGTAGGGTCCTAACAAACCACCCATCGGAATTTTAGTCAATGAATCCTTATTCGCCTGTTGCATCCTACTCTTGCTGAAATAGCTGTTATAGTAAGGAATATCAGTGCCGGCCTTACTTAAAAATGCCTGTGCCTCGGTTGCGGCAGCAAATTCATTTTTCAGGCCAAGTGCCAGGTTAAGGGCATTAGTCGAATCTGTAGCACTTGGAGCAGCGCTAACCGATATGTAAGAAATATTTCTGGATTCTTCGGGTTTCGTAAACTCAGTACTGTGTTTTTTAACATAAGAGGTGATATCATCATCGCTTACTTTAACAAGGCTATCGCTGACAGAAATATAGGGTACATATACATAAGAGAAAGATGCGATTGCATTGTTATCTGCCTGTTGTTTTTCAAGTAACCATTTAGGGATATAGGCAGCCTGCATTAACAAATTCTGGTATTTAGTACGCAGGGTTTGCTGAATAGACGGGTTGATATATACATTATTAATCATTTTAATCTGCTCCGCATTCTTGCTTTTTTTAAGCTGCGCAAAAGCCTGTCTTGCATCATTAGCCCTGAATTCCCCTGTTTTCTGGTCGGTAAATTCCTGGCGAAGGGGTGAATTATTACCAAAAAGAAGGTCACTCAGTTCTTTAGGAGATACCTGCAGCCCGAGTTTCTCATATTCCTGGCCCAATACCACCTGCTCAACTTCCTGGTTCCATACCGAGCTGATCAGCTGGTCGCGTGGGGCACCTTGTGCGCCGTACATCTTCTCCTGAAGAGCCAGTTTATCTTCAAACGCACCACGCTCTATCTTTTCACCATTTACTTTACCAATAACAGAAGTATTGGAAAAGGCATTTCCGCCACGTTTTACACCATCCTGAAGGATAAAAGCGATCAAAGCCAAAGCGATGATCCCGAATACTATCCAGGCGCCCCTGTCACGAATACGTTGAATTACAGACATAATAGTTTAATTAGTATGAATTTGTTTGATCTTATTTCACTCCGCTTTTTGCGGGAGGCAAAAATAGGGGAATAATACATTAGAACAAATTGTGGAAAACGGGCCTGAAACCAATAAATACAGCGATTTACGAAAGAGTATAATTAATTATTAAAGCTTTTATACTTATCCTTTTACTTTTCATTGTTTCCTATTCTATATTTTTTATTCCTTTCTTCAAAATTAAAAATCCACACACCCCCTGTTAATAAAGCTGAAAAACGGTAGATAAATCGGTTTTTTGACTTTCAAAAAGTGGAAAGAGATGGAATAAACTCTTTACCCGGGTATTGCATGGAGTGTCGGGCCCAAACTCACTTGTCTTTTATCCCTGTTAATTCACAGTTAACTAAAAGTGGATAGTGAAATAATAAATATGTGATCCGGTTTATACAGTTTTGTTAAGAACATCAAAAAAATCAATATCAATATACACTACTGATGTGAATGAATATGTTAATAGCTGTTAATAAACCACGAGAGATTAACTTTGTTGTTTGGGGATAAAAAAGTTATCACGATATCCACACCCCTAATAGTAGTAGTTAGGTTTTATAAAAAGGTATTATTTAATACTATTACAAAGCTTATGAACATTCAAAATTTTGATATTGTAGAAAAAGGATTTTTAGACATAGAAATTAATCCGCATCTGGATTTATTTGCCGAGATTGAGCGTCTAAAGAAAGAAAAAAATGCTGTCATACTCGCCCACTATTACCAGGAACCAGATATTCAGGACGTGGCAGATTTTATTGGAGACAGCCTTGGACTGGCTCAAAAAGCCAGAGAAACCGATGCCGGAATTATTGTATTTGCCGGCGTTCACTTCATGGCAGAAACAGCCAAGATATTAAACCCATCGAAAAAAGTTTTATTGCCTGATTTAAAAGCAGGATGCTCTTTGGCCGATAGTGCGCCTTCACCACTTTTCAAAGCATTTAAAGATAAACATCCCGGCCATATTGTTATTTCCTACATCAATTGCACAGCCGAAATAAAGGCACTGAGTGATATCATCTGCACCAGCAGCAACGCAGAAAAAATTATTGAAAGTGTACCAAAAGATCAACCGATTATATTCGCGCCTGACAAAAATTTAGGAGCGTACCTAAATAAAAAAACAGGTAGGAATATGTTGTTATGGAACGGTGCCTGTATGGTACATGAAATATTCAGCCTTCAAAAAATAACCAAATTAAAAATCCGTCACCCGCATGCAAAAGTAATTGCACACCCGGAATGTGAGGAAGCGGTATTGGCTATTGCGGATTATATTGGCAGCACCACGCAGTTATTAAAATATTCAGAAAAAGATAGTGCCACGCAATACATTGTTGCAACAGAAACTGGCATACTGCACCAAATGCAGCAGAATAGCCCCAATAAGACATTCATTCCTGCTCCACCCACAAATAGCTGCGCCTGCAACGATTGCCCCCATATGAAGCTGAATACGCTCGAGAAACTATATATATGCATGCAATATGAGCAACCTGAAATAATTATGGATGAAAAACTGCGCTTGGCAGCCAAGATTCCTATGGACAGGATGATGGAAATTAGTAAAGCGGCCGGTTTGATTGGATGAGAATATACAGATATTACTGATTTATATTTTGGAATATTGAATTACATTTCTGTATACACTCTTCACATACGATTTTGGCTGTTATTATATGCGGTAAGGATTGGTAAGAAAAATATAAGGAGGTTGTACGTTTAGTAGGAAAATGAGGCTATATGTAAGTAAAAAATAAATACAATATGTCTCAATTCGCTAAAGGGTATAGAAACTATTTTATTTTTGTTGTAATTCTCTTTCATTTATCTGCCGGGGCACAGGAAAAAAAAATAAAATGTAAGGTGATTGCCTTTTATACCGCCAAAAATGATCTTGCCCATATTAGTTATGTACGTGAAGCCAATACCTGGTTTACACTTATGGCTGCAAAAAATAATTTTACGTATGATTCAACAAAAGACTGGAGCAACCTGAATGAGCAATTTCTTTCCAACTATTCGGTTGTACTTTTTTTAGATACCCGGCCGGAAGATGCTGCGCAAAGAAACGCATTTGAAAAATACATGGAGAATGGAGGAGGGTGGATGGGATTTCATTTTTCAGGTTTTGCATTATCGCCTTCTGCGTTTAACCAGGACTGGGATTGGTACCACAATCAGTTCCTTGGATCGGGGCAATACGCCAGTAATACCTGGCGGCCCACATCAGCTATTCTGCGGGTAGAAGATGCAAAACACCCCGCAACAAAAAAAATAGCACAAACCTTCAAGTCAGCACCCAACGAATGGTACCGTTGGATTAAGGATCTACGCAAGAATAAGGATATAAAGATTCTTGTATCCATTGACTCAACAAGTTTTCCATTGGGCACAGGCCCAAAGCCGCATGAAATATGGCATAGCGGCTATTATCCTGTAGTATGGACTAACACCCACTATAAAATGGTGTATGTAAATATGGGCCATAACGACATGGATTATGAAAATAAAACCAATAAACAACTCTCATCGTCATTCGGTAGTAAAGAACAAAATAAACTAATCCTTAATTGTTTGCTATGGCTTGGTACAAAAAATAAAAAAATGCTGAATATTCCAAAGTGAAATGCAAGCAAAAAATAATCAATCATGAAAAAGGGGCTTTTCTTCACCATTCATTCTGTTGCAGGTTTATTAGCCGGAATATTTATTTTGCTGATGTCATTGTCTGGTGCGGCCTTGGTTTTTCATGAAGAGCTGGACAGTTTACAATATCCTGCTATAACAGTGTTGAGCAATGACAGTATTTTATCAACCGGAAACTGTTTTGATAGCCTGCAAAAACACTACCCACATGCACAAATAAGCAGCTGCCATATTGCCGAAAATAAAACACAACCTTTTATTTTTTCCGTTTATGATTCTTCTTACAAGAACGGAGCTGCAAGTATGCAGGTTTTTCTTCATCCACAAACAGGAGAAGTTTTACAAACACGGAGAGGCAGTAAAGAGATAACCCATAATTTTATGAGCTGGCTATCTGCTTTTCACAATTCTTTTCATTTACAAAAGAAGGGAGAATGGCTGCTGGGATTTTTGGGGGTAGTATTCCTGGTCAGTATTATTACGGGAATTATCATGTACCGAAAAAAAATACTACCGGTTATTTTATGTAAGAGAGCGGTATTTACAAAAACCAACCTTCACCAGCTGATAGGCATATATACCCTGTTGTTTAATTTAATGATTGGCATTACCGGTGTGTGGATGCAGCGTTATGTTTTTAAAAAAGAATTTTATGCAGCCCAAAAAGCATATACGCCTATTTTAAAACCATCATCACCATTGTTTTTTAAACTGGACAGTGCATTAGGTGCGGCCAAGGAAAAACATCCGGATTTTACGGCCTATGTAATTTATTTTGCACAAAGTAAGCGGGGTAAAACAGCTGTTTATGGAAGCAGAAAAACCAATTCGTTCATTCACTCTAAAAAGTTCTCGGATGCTATTTTTTTAGACAGCGTAGGAAATATTTCGAAGACCGCATTTGTAAATGAAATTGATTCCGATAGCCGTTACGATATAATCAACTCTCAAATCCATTTTGGAAAATATGGGGGGCTGCCGGTAAAAATTATTTACTGCCTGTTTGGATTATCGGGGGGCACTCTGAGTATTACCGGATTTATTTTGTGGCTAACAAGAAGAAAGCGTAATAGAAAAGATAGGTTCCTCGTTAATCAATAATGAAAGGAATATTTACAGAAGCATAAGCCGGTTTCTTTAATTGCTGGCGTAAGCTTTTAAATGTTTCAAACGGCCCCTTAAACGAGAAAAGATTGGTTAGCCAGTCAGGAACAGACCCTTCCGGATCTACACGCAATATATATTCAACTTTAACCAGGTTTTTGTCAACCGCAACAATAGTCCACCGGCCTTTTGACCGGTTTAGACGGATGATATTTGATTTAACGGGCACCATACCAGCAATAGTAAGCGCATCAACGGTAACTACCCTGGTTCGCGAATCCTGGTTTACAGTAAGGTGCGAAACAAAATCACGGTTCGACGTAGGCCACGGAAAATTTATCTCTGCATAATAATAAAGATCCGAAGGAGAAATTTTTTTTAAAATATAGAAGTTTCTAGTATTGTACTGCCATTGGTCAGAAGTGTTAATATCCAATATAACCGCAACCAGTTGGCTAGGTGTGGTGGCCAGTTCACACTCAACTTTAATAATATTTACTTTTGAATCAGCTACTTTTTTAGAGAAAATCTTAATACCGTCTTTATCGGTCTTCAATTTCCAGTCACCTTCCGCATGGCCCACAAAAAAGGCCAGTAACAGGATAATAAGAAACGAGATATTTTTATACATGAACCACCGAATTATTTGTTGGAATAGCGAAACCAATAAAATATTATACAAAAATATAGCCAACCTATCCGGAGCTATGTTAAATTCTAATAATCAAAGGCAATGCCTTTCGGAAAAAAGGTTAAAATACTCCGGAAACGAATATTAATACGCTTTTCTGCGAGGCCACAAGCACTTAAAATTGGCTAATAACAACAATAAACAACAAACTAAAACCGTTAGCTAAAAAAATACTAAAAAAATTAGTGTGTATAAGTAAAAACCACTACTTTTATGGCTCCATTAATTTTGACTCTTAAATTCTAAACACCATGAGTAATGTAGAAAAGCTGAAGGCGTTAAAGCTGACGATAGACAAGATAGATAAGGACTACGGTAAGGGCAGTGTAATGATGATGAACGAGAAAAGCCAGGACCCGATGGAGGTGATCTCTACCGGCTCAATTGGTCTTGATGCCGCACTGGGCGTAGGTGGCTTACCCAAAGGAAGGATTATTGAAATATACGGACCGGAATCATCCGGAAAAACCACCATCGCCATTCATGTTATTGCGGAGGCGCAGAAAAAGGGGGGTATGTGTGCTATTATAGATGCCGAGCATGCGTTCGACAGCTCTTATGCCATGAAACTGGGCGTAGACGTAGATAACCTGCTGATATCCCAACCGGATTATGGCGAACAGGCATTAGAAATTGCTGACCGCCTTATTTTATCCGGTGCATTGGATGTGGTGGTAATAGATTCTGTTGCCGCACTGGTTCCTAAAAGTGAACTGGAGGGTGAAATGGGAGACAGTAAAATGGGCCTGCACGCTAGATTAATGAGTCAGGCCTTGCGTAAGTTGACAGCCACAATTAATAAAACCAATACGATCTGTATTTTCATTAACCAGCTGCGCGAAAAGATCGGTGTGATGTTTGGTAACCCAGAAGTAACTACTGGCGGAAACGCACTAAAATTCTATGCCTCGGTTCGATTGGATATCCGCAGGATGACACAGATCAAAGACGGGGATGCCGCTGTGGGTAACCATGTAAAAGTAAAAGTGGTAAAAAATAAAGTAGCTCCGCCGTTCCGTGCAGCAGAGTTTGATATCATTTTCGGTGAAGGCATCAGCAAAGTGGGAGAGATTGTAGATATGGGTGTGGAACTGGGTATCGTTCAGAAAAGCGGATCCTGGTTTAGTTATGAAAGTAACAAACTGGGCCAGGGCCGTGATTCGGTTAAGAACCTGTTACACGATAACCCCGAACTTGCCAATGAAATTGAAGCCAAAATCAGGGCCAAAATCAGCGAAGCAAAAGCGGTTGCTGAAGCATAAATTTTTTTTCGATGGGTTAGTTAGTAAGGCCACCTCTTCTAAAAAGGGGTGGTTTTTTTATTTTCAAAACGAAAAGGATTCTATAAGAAATAAA
>JAYSXR010000319.1:0-2860 GCA_043717145.1 Chitinophagaceae bacterium
AGATTGGTGGGTGATGCCGGTTTTGGTATCCGCCTTAGCTTATATTATACAGTGGATAATGATGAAATGCAAGGACCAACCGGTAATGCTGATAATGACCGCCGGGATATTGCCCGTTTCGCTGCCACGCCAGGTAATGCGCAATTGACTAATCCATTCAATCAACTGTTTACCGGAATAGAATATGCCAATATCTGTATTGCCAACATACCTAAAATGACCATGTATACAACAGGTACTGATCAACAGAAAAAACAATTGCAGCGTATGTATGGTGAGGCGTTAACACTAAGAGCACAGTTTTACCTGGAAGCGATCATGAACTGGGGAGATCTGCCTTCGCATTTTAGTCCGGCTTCTGCCCAGGCATCAGATAACCCTTTTCCATCAAGAACAGACAGGGATACTTTATACAACCACTTACTGGCCGATTTGAAAATAGCTTCTGACCTGGTTCCATGGCGCAATGAACTGGTCGCTATAGGTGATGCTATGGACGAAAGGATTACCAAAGGAACGGTAAAAGGTTTACGCGCGAGGGTTGCTTTGTTCAGAGGCGGCTACGCATTACGCAGTGATGGAAGCATGAAAAGAAATGCTGACTATTTAACGTATTACCAGATAGCAAAAGATGAGTGTAATGATATTATAACTTCAGGACAACATGCGCTGAACCCAAGTTTTAAAACACTTTGGAAAGACCAGGTAAATGCACATACGGTTGCCGATCCACAGGGTGAATTATTATTTCAGGCAAGTGGTATTGGTGGGGTAGGTGCAGAAGATAATAAGCTAGGATATTATAACGGCCCTTCGGTAAATGGATTTGGTAATAAAAGTATCAATGTACTGCCTACTTATTTTTATGCTTTTGATTCAACTGATTTAAGAAGGGATGTTACCTGTGCACTGTATAATGTGGCTGCCGATGGCGTTACCAAAGTTGGACAGGCTATTACCGCTATTTGTGATGGTAAATATAGAAGGGATTGGATTACTAATCCATCATTTGCGCCCACCAATGCCATTCAGTATTTTGGTTTGAAATGGCAGATACTGCGTTATTCAGATGTGTTATTGATGTATGCCGAAGCAGAAAACGAATTAAACGGACCAAGCGCCGCTGCCTATAGTGCCGTTAACCAGGTTCGCAGAAGAGGTTATGGTAAATCGTTAACAGCTGTTGATGCAACGGTTGACCTGCCTGCAACTTTAAGTAAAGCAACATTCTTCGATGCAGTTGTAAAAGAAAGATCATTGGAACTGGGTGGTGAAGGTGTAAGGAAATTTGACCTGATTCGATGGAACCTGCTGGCTACAAAACTTGCAACCACTAAAGCGAATTTATTGGCTATGTCAACTTTGTCTGCGCCTTACAATACTTTGCCGATTGCTATGTATTATAAAACGAGCGGCACTGCTGATGATAATACCATTAGTGGTGGGTTATGGGTTAATTCATTTTATAAAATAGCATTAACAGCAACTCCGGCAGGTACTACAAAAGTTGTATGGTTAAGTGCAGTTATTAATACTACTGCCCTTTCAAGATTTGCAACCGGTTTTGTAACGGGCAAATCAGAATTAATGCCAATACCCCAACCAACAAGGGATGCCAACATAAACTTTACACAGAACCCAGGTTACTAAACTTATTTATTATAGAATCGCTTAAGGCTGCTTTTTACAAGGCAGCCTTATGTATTATGAATAGCCGGTTATCATGATAAACCAATAAAATAGTCAGAGAACTTTTGTCACTTTTTGTTTTATCCGGATAGTTTTTTGATAAAAACATATAGCGTATAGATAATAAAAGACAATGCCGGTATTGAGTTTAAAAATAACTTCTGATTGGTTCGTACCTTTCGGTAATAATGACAATATTATAATTCGCTTTTAAAGGAGAATAGCTATCATGAAAGTATTAACCTGTTTGGAACCGCATGAACTTGCTTATAGCGAAGCAACTGTTCCGGAATTGTTAAGAGGGGATACCCTGCTCAAAATAAAACGCATAGGTATCTGCGGAACTGACATTCATGCATATGAAGGCACACAGCCTTTCTTCACTTATCCAAGAATTTTAGGGCACGAACTTGCAGGGGAAATTATTGAAACCAGTGATGCAGAAGGTTTTCAACAGGGAGAAAAAGTAACCATCATCCCATATTTCAATTGCGGGTATTGTATTGCCTGTCGTAACCATACACCCAATTGTTGTGTCGCAATGAATGTACTGGGTGTACATGTGAATGGTGGGATGAGTGAGTATCTTTCTGTGCCGTCTTATTCGCTTGTACATGGAGAAGGATTAAGTTTAGATGAATTGGCGCTGGTAGAACCACTGGCAATTGGTGCACATGGCATACGGCGTGCAGGTGTTCAAACGGGTGAATTTGTACTGGTGATAGGTGCCGGCCCTATCGGCTTGGCCACGATGGCTTTTGCTGCGATAGCCGGTGCACAGGTAATTACGATGGATATAAATAAAGAGCGTTTATCTTTTTGCCAGAAACAATTACATATCCAACATACAATACATGCCTTGGATGCCGATGTGTTGCAGCAATTAAAGGCTATTACAAATAATAATATGCCAACTGTGGTCATTGACTGTTCTGGAAACAACAAAGCAATCAAACATGGCTTTCAATATATGGCGCATGGAGCTAGATATGTATTGATTGGTTTACAGAATGGTGATATCAGTTTTAGCCACCCTGAATTTCACAAGCGCGAAGCCACCCTCATGAGTAGCAGGAATGCAACAAAGGATGATTTTAACCATGTGATCAAGACTATGAAAGATGGATTGGTTAATCCCACAACATTTATTACACATCGGATACGGTTTGAA
>JAYSXR010000320.1:0-2853 GCA_043717145.1 Chitinophagaceae bacterium
TTTTTCCCGTCTATGTTACAGTCGCTTCCCAAAAGCGGAGGCTGGTTAAATTCGGTAAAAGTAACTTTTGGATTTATTGAGTTAGCACTTGCCATGAAATTCCTGTCGAATGTTGATTTGGCGTATCACTGGCACCTGCTTGACCGTGATGTATTCCTGGTAATCTGGATCGTAGTATTTGGCCTGATGGGTTTATACCTGCTTGGTAAACTAAAATTTTCGCACGATAGTGAATTACCATTTATCAGTGTGCCACGTTTATTCTTTGCTATTTTTTCTTTTTGTTTTACGCTGTATATGGTTCCCGGATTATGGGGCGCGCCTTTGAAATTGTTAAGTGGTTTTATCCCACCGGCTACAACACAGGAGTTTAACCTCGAAGACCTGAAGTATAAGATTGACAATCTTTCTGCAGGAAATACCGTAACAGCCGGCCAACCGGTATCAATTGCAAAACCGCCTCGGAAATATATTGATAAACTGCATGTTCCTTTTGGACTGAAAGCTTATTTCGACTTGGAAGAAGGGATGGCTGCTGCCAAAGCACTGAACAAACCAGTGATGCTTGATTTTACCGGCCACAGCTGCGCCAATTGCCGTAAAATGGAAGAACAGGTTTGGAAAAACCCGGATGTATTAAAACGGATGAAAGAAAATTTCGTACTTATTAGCCTTTATGTAGATGAGTCAACAGAGTTAACGGATGCAGAAAAGGTAACCAATACAAAAGGAGAAAAAATAACCACTGTTGGCGAAAAAAACCTTGAATACGAAGTTTCTAAATTCGGCTTTAATGCCCAACCTTTATATATGTTCCTTGATCTTAACGGGAAACCTTTGAGTGATGTTAAGTACGGTTATGACCCTGCTGTACAAAAATTCATCAATCACCTTGATACAGTGAAAGCGGCTTTTGAAAAAAATAAAAATTAAGGATACGATAGCAAATAAAAAAAAGGCGCCTCACAAATATTTTGTGAAGCGTTTTGGTTTCTGATAGGAGAATATATTATAAAGCGATCTGTTTTTCAATCATCATCTTCCGTAAATTAATCAAACCATAACGCATACGGCCGAGAGCCGTATTAATACTGCAATTGGTGATCAGTGCGATCTCTTTAAAACTCATATTGGCATAATGGCGCAATACGATAATCTCTCGTTGTTCTTCAGGTAAAAGATCAAGCATCTGGCGAACGCGCTCATGACTCTGACCCTGCATAATCTTGCTATCGGGGCCATCTTCGGAAATCTGTAATATCTCAAAAATATCCTGGTTATCGTTAGTCCTGATAGTAGGAGTACGTTTCACTTTTCTAAAATAATCCACGCAAAGGTTATGGGCAATACGCAATGCCCATGGAAGGAACTTGCCTTCTTCTGTGTAACGTTTATTTTTCAGTGTATCGATTATTTTAATAAACACATCCTGAAAGAGATCCTCGGCGAGGTAATTGTCTTTAACAAAAAATAAAATAGACGTAAACACCTTATCCTTGTATCGATAGATAAGGGTTTCAAAGGCACCTGTATCGCCATCCTGAAAGGCCCGGATTAAATCAGTATCAGACGCATGGTCTAATGTTCGCATAACTAGGTTTTTGAGGCACAATTATTCAAAATCCGGATATCGGTAGAACTTTTTATTGAGTGTTCAGTTACTAACTCATTAGATTTCAACGACAAATTATACATCTTTTTATATCTGCCTGCCTTTGTGGAAAAGAATGTTTTGAGGGGTAAGGGTTATGCACATTTTTCGTTTTCCGGAATTCAAAGTCATCCTGGTGAAAAATTTGATTTCCAGCTGCTGTTTTTTCAACTTAACCATCAATAATGTGTTTAATTTGCTGATAGTATGCCAACGAAAATTAAGTCCCCAAAAATTGAACATATAAAAGATGATGCAGGCAGTATCCTGGTAAAAGGAGCGCGGGTTCACAATCTGAAAAATGTTACTGTATCGTTCCCCAGGAATAAATTAATTGTGGTTACCGGCGTATCGGGCAGCGGCAAATCATCACTCACTATTGATACTTTGTTTGCAGAGGGCCAGCGAAGGTATGCGGAGAGTTTGAGTGCATATGCCCGCCAGTTTATGGCGAGGATGGTGAAGCCAGATGTAGATTATATAAAAGGCCTTTGTCCGGCCATTGCCATCGAACAGAAAGTTATTACCCGAACACCCCGAAGCACGGTTGGCAGCATGACCGAAATTTATGATTACCTGCGCCTGTTATATGCGCGTGCCGGCAAAACCATTTCACCCATCAGTGGCAAAGAAGTGAAGAAAGATGATGTGGCAGATGTGTTGAACACGATTCAGAAAATGAAGTATGGCATAAAACTGGTTATTATAGTTCCTTTTAAACAACACCTGAAAAGAGAAACCCGCGAAGAACTGCATATATTAATGCAAAAGGGTTTTTCGAGAATGTATTACCGTGAACCGTCAGGCGTGAATCGTGAAAGTGGGCAAATACTTAGAATTGAAGAACTCCTGGAATTGACTGATAAGGAGCTAAAGAAAAAATTAGCAACTCACGACTCACAACTCACCACCCACGTTCTTATCGATCGCATCATAACCAAAGAATTCGAAGAGGGCGATCTTCATCGCTTATCAGACTCCATCGGTACTGCTTTTTATGAAGGCGAGGGAGAGATGTATGTGGAAGTTGATGGCGATAAACTATTGCATTTCAGTAATAAATTTGAACTGGATGGTATGAAGTTTGAAGAGCCGGTGCCTAATTTATTTTCTTTCAATAATCCCTATGGTGCATGTCCAACCTGCGAAGGGTTCAGCCAGGTATTGGGTATTGATACTGACCTGGTAATCCCCGATAAACG
>JAYSXR010000033.1:0-6109 GCA_043717145.1 Chitinophagaceae bacterium
AGCCTAATGCCCATGGCTTTACAAAGCTGTCCCAGTTGCAGTTCATCCATTTCATTATACGTGGTATTGCCGGTAAAGAACAGGCGAACACTGGCTTTGTTTTCTTTGCCTTTGTGAAATGTTTTATTAATCTGTCCGGCAGGGTAACGGATGCCCACATCTTTCCAGCTGTCTTTTTGTATAGAACCTGGTAATGACGCTACATATTTTTCCACCAATGGCTCAATGCTATCCGTACTAAAATTTCCTACGAAGGTGAATACGAATTGCCCGGCATTGGCAAACCTTTCTTTGTAAATGGCGATCGACCTGTCAATATCCATTCGCTTGAGATCGGCAAAGCTGAAAGGTTTACGGCGAAAATGATAATTGCCCATAATATAGCTAACCGAATCGCCAAATACAGAACCGGGGTCTTTATCCTTGTTCGCTAACTGCGCTTTGATCTGTTGCTGTAACACGTTAAACATATCGGCATCTTTACGTGTGGCCACGAAACTTCCATGCAACAATTGAAAAGCTGTTTCTAGATCTTTAATGTTACTGCTGCCATTCAATCCCTGCATATGTGCGGCGACGGAGGAAGCTACATAACAATTTTTGCCGGTGAGCGCTTTTTGCAGGCTTTGCATATCTAAATTACCCATACCACCTACCGCTACGATGGCAGCAGCATTGGTTGCATTTACATAATCACTATCACTATACAAAGAACTGCCGCCCCAACTGATGGCGGAGAACTGGATATCATCATTTTTAAACGTAGTGGGTTTTAAAACTACATGTGCGCCATTGGATAGCACCCATTCTGTCGTACCGATCGCGTCGTATTTTTTTTCACTGATTACTTTTCCCGCAATGGGGTTTACGGGTAGTATTGGCCCGGCAATTACTTTATCTGTATATTTTTTTAGCTTAGCCATCGGCTTATTCAACATTGCCAATACCGCGGCCTGGGTAAGCAGATTATTTTTTTCTTTGTCGGGTGCCGTAATTACTACAGAACGGTCGGTGGGTTTTATCCATTTCGCAATGAGGCTATTCACTTCCTGCAAAGTAATGGCAGGCAGTACTTTTTGGTAGAACCCATATTCAAATTCAATACCTGGAATGGCCTCACCTTTTAAATAATTTTGTACCAGTTCCTGTAATAGTTCAGCCGATTTGGTTTTATCCCTTTCATTATACGTATTCTCTACCCGCGACATAATATTTTTTATGGCTCGGTCCAGTTCGCTTTGAACAAATCCATATTGTTTTACCCTTTCATTTTCTGTAAGCAAAGTTTGTATAGAAGCTGAGATATCTTTTCCAGTCTTGGCCACCGCGAGCAGGGTAAATGCATCTTTATCGCCAATAAAACTACCAAAACTACTATTGCCAAATAGGAAGGGGGCATCGGGTTTTTGCGCGATTTCAACTAAACGGCTACTCATCATCTGGTTAAATAATTCATTAATAATGTCTGCCTTGAACTGTGTTTCTGTTTTAACGGGGGCTGACTGCGGTAATGTGTAATATATCTGCACTACATTGTAAGGTTGTTCTGCATCAGTTAAAATAGCCGTACGTGTTTCTGAATGTGACGGTATACTGAATTTAATTCTTGGTTTGGGGTTAATAGCAGTCGGTATGTTTTCAAAATGTTCTTTGATCATTTTTTCGGTCTCTGCAATATCCACATCACCTACAATAATCACGGCCTGCAAATCTGGCCGGTACCAATCTTTATAAAATGAAGTGAGCATATTATAATGTGCCGTATCAATGTTGGCCTTGGTGCCAATGGGTAAACGTTTGGCATACCGCGACCCTTTTAACAATACAGGGAAATATTTATCGCGCAGCCTTGCATCTGCACCGCGGCCCAACCTCCATTCTTCCACAATTACACCGCGTTCTTTATCAATTTCGGAATTTTCAAAACTTACACCATGCGCCCAGTCTTCCAATATCTGTATGGCCTGTTTATATACTGCGGGACTATCTGTTGGAACCTGCAATTCGTAAATGGTTTCGTCAAAACTGGTAGAGGCATTCAGGTCGGCACCAAAATTCACGCCGCTTTTTTCTAAAAAATTAACCAGTTCATTTTTCTTAAAATGTTGTGTTCCGTTAAAGGACATGTGCTCCACAAAATGTGCTAATCCAACCTGTTTATCAGTTTCAAGAATAGAACCGGCATTGACCACTAACCTTAATTCGGCCCTGTTTTTCGGTTCTTGGTTCTTACGGATATAATAGGTAAGCCCATTAAGAAGCTTGCCGATTTTTATAGTAGGATTAGCGGGTAATAATTTTTCATTTTTTTGCGCAGCAAGTTGCAGGCAAGAACAAATGAAAAGGACTAACAAGGTCTGGATACGGATCATAGATAAAATTGTTTTACGAATTTAGGGGAAGTGATGGGAGGATTTTATAAATAAATGATAAAAGCCTTAACACCCCTCGGTTACTTCGTGACTCCTGCCCTGCGAGCGGAGCATGGGGATGATGATTGTACGATTGTGGTTAGTAATACAAAATATCAATGTCTTCTACCAAGGCTTCTCCGCCTCTCTGGGGCAGATACAGAGGGTGGCACCCAGGTTACATATTAAATCCCAAATTCCTTATCAACTCTTGCGGCAATTTCGGTAATTTCCGCCTTTCAATCAAGTAGGTAGATAACCCCGAAATATCCCGGTACACATAATGTTTACCCAGTGCTCCTTCGAGGTAACCGGCGCCGGATGTATTGCCGGTTCCCACCCGCATGCCAATCATGCGGCGGACCATGACCAGGTGTTTGTGCCGCCAGTTACTCATCAGGTGGTCGATCTCTATTAATGAATCAAGGATCTGATAAGATGTTTGAAACACCGGAAAATCGCGATATAGCATAATGAATAAAGCCGCACGTAATGCAGCGGGAGAGAAATTGCTGCGTAAATTTTCTAATTGTTCGGGTGTATAGCCCGTAGGTGATTTTTCAAAAAGGACATATTCAAAATCATGAATTTTGTTTTGTTCCCTTTCGGTTAACCCCGATTGGTAAATATGCCGGTAATCATCCCAAAATGGATGATGGGTTACTGATGAAGGTGCGGCCGGTTGGTATTGCTTCCAGTAATCACCTGTAAAAAAGGGCATCCGTTCCAACCATTCATTTACCAATTGTAAAAGATTTTTTTGTTCTTCTGATTCCGTGATATATGAATAATCTTCTTGGGTAAAACCACCTTCATTGGTTCGTTTGTAATACTCTTTCTGGTGTCGTTTCTCTATCTCTAGCCCTAATTTAGCTTCAATCATCCTAAACTGCTTACTTTGAAAGCCGGAAGAAGGGGTAAGTAAATTCCTGAATTCTAAAAAATCCAATGGGGTCATCGTATCCAAAATATGCACCTGCTGGTTCAACAATTGCATGATGCTGATTACCCGGCGAAGGCGGTGGCGTACAAGGTTCAGGTCCTCAGAATTATCATTGATTTTCTTCTGGGCAAATATTTTCATGGCATAATCAAGTTCAAACAATATCTGTTTAAACCATAATTCATAGGCCTGGTGAATTACGATAAAAAGCATCTCATCATGCGCAGGCTGATTGCCTTTTTCAAAACTTACCGGTTGCTGGGCTTCAAGAATTTTATCCAGGTGTAAGTAGCTGCCGTAATACATCGGTTGTTTCTCCATAGTATGCATAGTTGATCTTGCAAAGAAAAGGTTTGTTTCTGTTACCGCAGCAACCGGGAATAAATGTGGTTGTTTTACACAATAATTTCAATAATTTTAGAATCTAAACTGATTACGATGCGTTATAAAAATTGTTTGTGCCTGTTTTTCCTGTTCTTAGCTTTTATTTCCTGTAACAATGGAAATAATTCAATAACAACTTCTGACACCGCTCAAACAGATGGCCACCCTTCCTGGATTATGCAGGGTAATATCTATGAAGTAAATGTGCGCCAATATACCCCAGAAGGCACATTTCAGGCATTTGCGAAACACCTTGACCGTTTAAAAGAGATGGGCGTACAAACTTTGTGGTTTATGCCTATTAACCCCATCAGTAAAAAAGAAAGAAAGGGTACATTAGGTAGTTATTATGCCATCTCGGATTATACTGCCATCAACCCGGAATATGGTACTATGGACGATTGGAAAGCCCTGGTAAAACAGGCACATGACAAAGGATTTAAGGTATTGATCGATTGGGTGCCTAACCATACGGGTGCCGATCATTATTGGCTAGAGAAACATCCTGATTTTTACGTACGCGACAGTTCGGGCAAAGCGGTTTCGCAATTCGACTGGACCGATACCCGTAAACTGAATTATGCCAATGCAGCATTACGCGACACGATGATCCGACAGATGAAATTCTGGATAACCGAAACCGGTATTGATGGGTTACGTTGCGATTATGCCGTTGGTCCAACACGTAGTTTCTGGAAAAACTGCATTAGAGAATTAAAAGCTACCAAGAACGTATTCATGTTAGCGGAAACTGATAGTGCCTGGTTACATGAAGTAGGGTTTGATGCCACTTATGCCTGGCCCGAATTTAATATGATGAAACTTATAGCTGCCGGTAAAAGAAAAGCATCGGCCATGGATAGCGTGCTTGCTTTTACAGATACCACACTCGCCAAAAATGCCATGCGCCTTTACTTTACCAGTAACCACGACGAGAACAGTTGGAACAAAGCCGATTTTGCAACCATGCCTGGAGCATCCCATGCACCTTTTGCCGTGTTAACACAAACCATGAAACGTAGTATACCGCTTATTTACAGCGGGCAGGAAGAACCCGTTTTGCGCGCCATCAGTTTTTTTGAGAAGGATACCATGAATTTTTCTAAATATGAAAGGGCCGGCATGTACAGGCAACTGCTCGAATTGCATACAAATAACCCTGCACTGTCTCCGAATGCTGCTTTCAAAAAAATAGTTACTGATAAGGATGATAATGTGTATGCTTTTTACCGCAGATCGGGTAAACATTCTGTGCTGGTCGTTCTCAATCTAAGTACCCAGGCCCTGCAAGCTACCATCAGTGATAATGATATGAAAGATTTTAGTGCAGAAAGTCAATATCATTTTATGGGAGAGAAGGGTGTAATGAAACGGGTGCCTGCTAAATACAATCTTACACCATGGGGTTATTCGGTGGTTGTTGAATAATGATTGGATTTAAACGTAAGAGTTTCAGAATTTCCCCGTCTCTAAAAGCCTCGGATACAATGCAGTTTTATTGTATGGTATCGGCGGTTTATTCTTTTTACCTTGTAGAACCAAAAATAATCCTATGGCTGTAAAAGTCATTTTCAAGCATACAATCGCCACCCGATGGATGCATTGGATTAATTTTCCAGTGTTAACTATAATGATCTGGAGCGGCATGCTTATTTATTGGGCTAATGATATTTACCAGATCAAGATCGGTAATAGCGTATTGATTAAATTTTTTCCTGAATGGTTTTATACAAAACTGCATATTCCTTACCGCTTATCTGAGGGCATGGCTTTTCATTTTGTGTTTATGTGGTTGTTTATCATCAACGGCTTGTTATATGTTACCTATACTGCGGTATCGGGTGAATGGCGTTATCTATTGCCAAAGAAAGACGCATTCAAAGAATCGTGGCAAGTATTATTGCATGATTTACATATCCGCAAAACGGCGCCCCCACAATCCAAATACAATGCGGCACAAAGGGTAGCCTATACCATGATCATCATTATGGGTTTTGGCTCTCTCATTACAGGTCTCGCTATTTACAAACCGGTTCAGGTACAATGGCTGATGACCCTTTGCGGCGGATATGAAGCAGCCCGGCTTGAGCATTTTATACTAACTGTAGGGTATGTGCTGTTTTTTATGATACATATTTTACAGGTGATCAAGGCAGGATGGAATAATTTCCGCGCCATGGTTGCCGGCTTTGAAGTGATTAAAGAAAATAAAAATGTGCAAAACAAATAGTTATGAAAGAATTACTGGTTGATGAAGCCACCGCCAAAAAATACAAACGTAAAAGTATCATCGCTTTTATTATATTCTTTGCACTGATAGCCCTCGCCTGGACAGGCTGGAAATGGCTGGTGAACCAACCCAGGGATAATG
>JAYSXR010000321.1:0-25886 GCA_043717145.1 Chitinophagaceae bacterium
ATTACCACATTTGGGTTTTCCCTGCGACAAGGGCCGCACCAGCTGGCCCAGAAATCAACCAGCAAATATTTTCCTTTGAATGATGCCAATGTAATAGGCATACCCAATGTATCATTCTGGGTAAAGTTCATAGCCATACTACCCACAGTGGTTTTCCGCGCGATAGCGATCTGGCCGGCTAATTTTTTAATAGAAGGCAATTCTTTCTGAGCTGCCGATAAACGATTAAATAAGGGTTCTACTTCCGCTACATTAATATCCCATCCTGCAAATTGTGCAAGGGCAAACATGGCTATGGGTGAGGATTGGATATTTTTACTTGCATATTCGCCATATGTCCTTCTGCTAATGATATCCATTGAATCCAATTTATCCTCCGCCGTTTTTCTTGCCGGCTCATCTTTAGCTGCACTAGCTTTTGAATATTCTGCAACTAAAGCCGTCATCACATCATTAACCGGTTTCAGCAGCGCTTTTAAAGAAAGATAGGCTTGATGTGTTTTTGATCCTTTTACCGTTACATTACTGAATGAATCTACAGATACAATTTCCATATTTTCGGCCCCGAGGAAAATCGTTGTAAAATCCCTAGTACCTTTCATTTTTATGGGTTTCCCATCTGCATCCGGTTGGTATTTAATGCGGAGGCTAGACAGGGTTGGTTCAGCAATTTTACCCGAGAAGGTATATCTCCCATCTTGTGGCACCATACTATCTGTCACATTTTTATCACCTGCACGGTAAGAAAAAAATACTTTCTGTACAGGTAAAGCGATATTCTTAAATGAC
Organism: Chitinophagaceae bacterium; assembly: GCA_043717145.1. Classification (GTDB taxonomy): domain Bacteria; phylum Bacteroidota; class Bacteroidia; order Chitinophagales; family Chitinophagaceae; genus Sediminibacterium. The sequence goes on from JAYSXR010000321.1 coordinate 790, forward strand.
CCTTTGATACTAAACGGTTTTTCCGGTTGCGCCATTGCGGTTGCGGATATGATCATGGCGAGAATCCATAAACTTTTTTTCATACGATTGTTTATTTTATAAAATAGGATATTTTACAAGTTGTAGACTTTGCATCTGAAAAGTATTGTGTATTAAATATTGAAAAGCCCGTGCAAAACGGGCTTTTCGATATGATGAATGGTGATATTATTACATTGGGTCACCTGTCAGGTGTATCTTGGTCATATCCAGGTACTGGTTCTGCAACTGGTGCACATAATGTACAACAGGGTTATGCCTCCGGTCTTCCCGGTACCATATCTCTATTTGAGAAAAATCACCCGCAACGGGTGTTACAATTCGAAACGATCCTTTTAAATATTTTACCGATCCGTCTTCGCCCAGCTGTTTTTGAAAAGCCAGTTTGAGCAAGGCCTCCTCATTCAATTCTAAAGGATGCAAATGATCTGTTTCAAACCAAAATTCCTGAACACCAGTTTGAACACAAACCTGTTTTTCATCCCCGTTTAAATTAACGACCTCTCCTTCCCACATTTTTCCTTCATATTCTGCTTTAAGATAGTCGCCGATCCTTATGTCGCTGTATTTAATCATATGACAATGGTTTTTAGGAGGATAAGTTAGGAATATTTTGGATAAAAAAAAAGTCTGTAGTCCATAAACGATAGCCTATTTAATTTTCATACATAGATTTATTATGGACTACCCGCATTACTCGGCCCAACTCATAGTATAGCCCGGATTCTCAATTTGTAGGGCATCTTCTGTAAGTTGTAAAGGATGAAACGTATCTACCATTACAGCCAGTTCCTGCGTTTCTTTTTTGCCGATACTTTTTTCAACTGCCCCGGGGTGTGGCCCGTGCGGGATGCCGGCCGGGTGCAGGGTAATCATTCCACGGGTTACATTTTTCCGGCTCATAAAATCACCAGCTACATAATAGAGTACCTCATCACTGTCAATGTTGCTATGGTTATAGGGAGCTGGTACCGCATCGGGATGGTAATCGTATAAACGCGGACAGAAACTGCAGACCACAAAATTATTCGCTTCAAATGTCTGGTGCACCGGCGGTGGCTGGTGTACCCGGCCCGTGATGGGTTCAAAGTCATGGATACTGAATGCATACGGGTAACAACATCCATCCCATCCTACCACATCAAATGGATGATGCGCATAATGCAGGCCATATAAAATCCCCTTCTTTTTTGTTTTGATCAGGAAATCCCCTGCTGCATCAATGGTTTCCAATTGCTGGGGCCTGCGTATATCCCTTTCGCAATAAGGTGAGTTCTCGAGTAATTGGCCGTATTTGCTTACATAGCGCTTAGGGTAGCGGATGGGACTAAAACTTTCCACAATAAACAAGCGGTTATTTTCATCATTAAAGTGTATCTGGTAAATAGTTCCGCGGGGGATGACAAGGTAATCGCCATATCCGAACGGCAGTTCGCCATATTGTGTAATAAGTTTGCCGGCTCCTTCGTGAATAAATATCAGTTCATCCGCATCTGCATTTTTATAAAAATAGCCTAACATATTTTGCGTAGGTGCAGCTAGTACGATATGGCAATCATTATTCACCAACACCGCTTTACGACTTTGCAGGAAATCTTTTTCAGGTTTGATTTGAAAACCTTCCAGGCTCCTGTGTTTCAGCATTTTTTCTTCTGCTATTTTGGGCATTACATTTACCGGTTCATCGGTATGGATTATTTGTGTTGGCGGATAGATATGGTATAACAGAGAATAATCATTACTGAATCCTTCAGTAGAAAATAATTGCTCCGAATACAAACTGCCATCAGGCTTACGAAACTGGGTATGGCGTTTATGCGGGATGGTTCCGAGGGTATGGTAATGAGGCATGGGAATTAATTAATAATTGATAGTCGAAAATTAGTAATTGTATATTATGGAGTTAGAAGTTACGATGTATTAATTGGCGAAATAATTTAAAAATATTCACCACTTATAACTGATGATTCACCATTTCGCCAGTTGCAGGGAAAGCATTAGGAAATAATATTTCCAGGCACGTTTATCTATCCAGTAAGTAAAATTTCTGTGGAGGATCATGGAAAGTAATCAGACTATAAAAATAAGGAAGTTAAGGGAGGGTTATGACAATATCATCAAATTAAGGAAATTCCACACAAGGCCGCCTATTGGGCAAAAACGCTAAGAACGCTTTTGCTGTTTTTGTGAACCTCAAAAAAAATCATTTCGCTACCACGATCTTATATTTCGTTCCCTTTATCTTTTCCTGTTGCACAAGGGGTAACAGGTTTTTTACTTTGTTCTTTTTTACGGCTACGAATGAGTTATAATCTTTTACGACAATCAGGCCCAGATCTGATTTTTCCAATTGCCCTTTTTGTGCTAAGAAACCCACGATATCTACTTTATTCAATTTATCTTTTTTACCACCATTAATATAAAGTGTTATCCATTCGGGTGATTGGGGTAATTTTTGTCCGGCAGGTATGGTTAGTATCGCTGGTTTTTGATGGATATAATAAGGCAGCATTTCATCAGCATGCATTAACAGATAAGCAGTACCGGCTGCATTCATTCTTGCGGTACGGCCATTACGGTGTGTGAACTCTGCTTCGGTAGAAGGAAGATGGTAATGGATTACATGTTGCATTTCGGGGATATCCAAACCGCGGGCGGCAAGATCAGTGGCTACAAGGAAAAGAATACTGCCATTCCTGAACTGTATTAATGTCTGCTCGCGTTGCATTTGTTCCATACCACCATGAAAAACGGCACTCTCAATTCCCTTTTCTTTTAGCAGTATGCAAGTACGTTCTACCGCATCACGATGGTTGCAGAAAATCAATGCGGGTTCTGAATGGATATAAGAAAGCAATTCAACCAATTTATCTACTTTGTCTTTTTCATCAGACAATACCAGTTTTAGGCTAAGTGCATCTGCCGATTCTTCTCTAACGGAAAAATTTAATACTGTCAGCTCCCCTATCCCCGCGAATGCCGGGATATCTACACTGGCAGTAGCAGAAACAAAAATTTTTTTATTCAGGTGTTTTAAAGAGCCCATGATAAAAGACATCTCTTCTTCAAAACCGAGTGCAAGCGATTTATCAAACTCATCCAGTATCAAAGTAGTTACACTATCTAAACTAAATGTTGCTCTTTTAATATGGTCGCCGATTCGGCCCGGGGTACCGATAAGCAATCTTGGGGGCTCTGTCAGGTTCTGTATCTCGGTCTGCATATCATGCCCTCCATAACAACAACTTACTTTATAACCTGTGGCCATTTTCTTCCAAACCTGTTCTATCTGTATGGCCAGTTCCCGCGAAGGGGTAAGAATAAGGCATTGTACCCTATTATTATTTGACTGTAACATCTGCCATACCGGCAATAAAAAACCCAGTGTTTTACCCGAACCTGTAGGCGATAATAACAATACATCCTGCTTAGACAAAATAGCCGTGGATGCAGATTCCTGCATCGGGTTCAACGATTTTATGGCGAGATTAGCAAGTATTCCGGAAACAGGTTCATTTAATTGCATCTGCAAAGGTAAGTTTCCTCGGGGATTTGATAGTTGGATTCCCGGCTTACACGGCAATAATCATATAAAAGGATATCGATCTACGCTTTCATTTTCTTCACAGTTATCACCTTCTTCTCGCTTTTAACCGTCGAAACAGATTTGGTAACCGTTAACCCTTCACAAATTTGTGCGCCGACTTTCACTTTGGTCAATGAATAGGCATGGGCTTCTTAATGTAGTTTTATGATGTATGTTTTAGGGAATGTATTCTTGTCCTTTACCAGTATATATCTTTACTGTTTGCCATTGCCGAGCAGTATTTTCTTGGTATCGCTTAACACCGATCCCCGATAAAAACCAAAATGAATGTTTTTGCCAGTCCATCCAATGGCGACGGAACAAAACGTATGCTGCAGTTTATCTGTTGATGACCACGCCAATGCGAGCGCGTTATAATTGCCATAAATAAGTTCGTTGGCTTTGTGATAAAGATTCCAAACAAATTCCTTTAAACAGAAAATAGGGTCTTTTTTTTCATCACTAAAAAATTGGAGATATTTGAGTAGGTCTTTTGTTTGGTATTTGCTCATTTGGAAGATTTATTTTAAAAAACCGTCGATAAGCCGATCAAATACTTCATTTATTTTGTAAGATCAATGGTTGTGGGCCTGTCCACAAACTTCTTCTTCACAAGTTTCTGTTTCTGTCTCAAGTGTTGCGTGTTTAATATTGAGGTGTTCTAATTCGTGTTTGACGGCATGTTTTAATTTCGATACCTGTTCATGGGAAAGCTCATTGGAAACCACTAAATGCCCTGTCATCGCATTTTGTGTTGTGCTGATGGCCCACACATGTAAATGGTGAAAGTCCTTTACACCGTTTATACTCAATATTTTATCTTTTATTTTTTGTAGACTCACATTCTCAGGTACCCCATCTAAGGAAAGCCGTAAACTATCTTTTAGCAACTGCCAGGTACTCACAATAATCACCAAACATATAATGATACTCAGTAACGGATCAATCCAATACAAATGTGTATAATAGATGACAACACCTCCTGCTACCAGACCCAATGATACCAGGGCATCTGAAGCTAAATGAAGAAAAGCTGCCTTTACGTTGATATCTTTTCCTTTGTCTCTGAAAAACATAAATGCTGAAATGCCATTCACCAGAATTCCGATGGCTGCAACGATAGATATGATTTTACCGGGCAATGGCTGCGGATTTTGAAACCGGAAAATGGCTTCATACCCAATAAAACTGATTGAGATTAATAAAATAACCGCATTCAGCAACGAGATTAAAATAGACGATTTTTTATACCCGTATGTATACTCATTTGTTGATTTCGATTTAGATAATTTAAAAGCTACCATAGCCAATGCCAATCCTGCCACATCTAAAAAATTATGCCCAGCATCTGAAAGCAAGGACAATGAATTTATCTGCAACCCAATTACTATTTGTATGATTACATATCCCAGGTTTAAAATAATCCCTGTAATAAAGGCTTTGTTGATATTGGTAATTTCAGGCACATGACTGTGACTATGCCCCGCATGACTGTGATCTGAATGATTGTGTGCCATTAGTATCTGGTGATTGTCTTTAAATAAAATACCTATCAGGTGTAAAAAAAACTGATATTGTTATTATAAAATAGTACCCTTTAAAATAAAAGCAGCGATTGTAAAATAAATAACCAGGCCTGTAACATCTACCAATGTAGCTACAAGCGGTGCTGATGAAGTTGCAGGATCAATTTTACATTTCTTCAGCACAATCGGTATCATAGAACCACTCAAAGTTCCCCACATAACAATGCCGATCAATGAAAAGAAAATAGTAAGTGCCAATAAAAACCAATATTGCCCATAATCATAAAAATGAAGGCTTTGCCAAACTACAATGCGTATAAAGCCTATGGTACCTAAAATAAACCCTAATGTAAGTCCTGATAAGATTTCACGGCGCATCACAAACCACCAATCTTTAATCGTAAGCTCTTTTAGTGCCATAGCGCGGATAATAAGTGTTGCTGCCTGTGACCCGCTGTTACCACCACTGGAAATAATAAGCGGAACAAATAAAGCCAATACTACAGCCTTTGAAATTTCCGCATCAAAATAACCCATCGCCGTTGCGGTAAGCATCTCGCCAACAAATAAAACAACCAGCCATGTGGCCCTTTTTTTAATAAGTGAAAAAAAAGTTGTTTTTACATACGGATAATCAAGGCCTTCCACACCACCAAAATTTTGGATTTCTTTGGTATCTCTTTGTTCAGCCGCATCTAACACATCATCTACGGTTAATACGCCAAGTAAGGTATTCTCTGCATTAGTTACCGGCAAAACTACCCTATCATATTCTTTAAATTTCGCTACCGCATCTTCCTTAGTGTCTGTCATTTTAAGGCTTACGCAAAATCCGTCTAAAATATCTGCTACTTTTTTAGTTGGGTCATTCAATACAAAACGGCGCATGGGAATATCGTCTATTAACTTACCTTCTTTATCTACCACATAAATCACATTTGCCGTTTCAGTATCTTTATGGTTTCTTCGCAAATGCTCGCTTGCCTCGCCAATGGTAATTTCGGTATCTATGGTAGCAAACTCAGTATTAATCAGCCGTGCGACACTATTATCTGGATATCCCAGTATATCATGCACGGAATCTTTATTTTTTTCAGACAGTAACTCAAGGCAGGTGGAACGCTCAATACCTTTTAATGAAGAATAAAAGGTAATCCGGTCGTCAGAACTAAGTTCATTTAAAATAAATGCAGCACGTGATTTTGTGAGAATCTTAATAATCCTCTTTTGCAAGAGGATATCTGCATAAGGAAACACTTTAGTCTGTGTGTTTGTTGGCAAGGAACTGAATGCCTCTAAAGCAGTATCTGTTGGCACGGCCCCCAGCATTTTGGCCACTTCGGTGGGATGTACATTTTTATTCCCGTTGCCAAAGTTCAAAAGACTACTAAAATCTCCTTTCATTATTTTTTTACTGATTTCTTTCAAATTCATCATAATTGAAACTTTTGGCCATTAAGGGAGTTCGTAAAAGTAATCCACAACTAGTTATTGTATCTTATTAAAACAGATAATGTTTGCATTATGGTTGCAAGTGCGTTACAGGAAACTTTTTCAATCCGCTTTATCACCTCCCAATAAACTAACTAATTTTTCCACATCCTCAACTGTATTAAACGCATGCAATACGATCCTTAACCGTTCCTTCCCCTTTGCAACGGTTGGATATAATATGGCCCGCACATCCAGGCCATTTCGTTGCAATTTCTCAGCAACCATCTTTACCTGTTCATTTCCGGGTATTACAACAATTTGTATAGGGGTTACCGAAACTAATTTTTCGTACCCGATCACAGCCGACTGAAATTGTTCGATCAATTGTTGTAACTGTTTCCGTTCCGCATGCATGCCCGGAAAAATGCAGTAGCTTTCTTTAATAATTGCCACTGTCTGTTCCGGTAATGCCGTAGAGTATACAAAACTCCTGGCAAAATTCAAGAGGTATTCATGCAATGCCAAAGAACCCAATACCACAGCACCATGACAGCCACAGGCTTTACCCAATGTGTGCACGCGTGCAAAAACAGCGGACTCCATTTGCAATTGTTGCACCAGGCCTTCGCCCTTCTCTCCCAGTATTCCGGTGGCATGCGCTTCATCAATAATTATATGCGCATTATTTTTTTGGGCGATGGAAACCATTTCCACCAGTGGGCAAAGATCACCATCCATGCTAAACACGGATTCTGTTACAATAAAAACAGTACCGCCAGCCAGCGCGATTTTTTTTTCTAGATCGGCCATATCATTATGCGCAAAAGAAAAAGCATGGGCAAAAGATAACCGGATACCATCGCGTATCGACGCATGGCATAAATGATCGTATAACACTGTATCACCTTTCTGCGGAACAGAGGATAACAAACCAATATTTGCATCATAGCCCGAATTGAATAACAAAGCAGCATCCGACTGGTGAAAAGCGGCGATCTCTTTTTCCGTTTCTTCTATCAATGCATAATTACCTGTAAGCAGCCTTGAGCCGGTTGAACCAGGTTTCAGTTTTGAATTTTGTCCCGCCATTGGTGAGATGAGTTTCGAATGGGTCACTATGCCTAAATAATCATTGGAACAGAAATCAGTTTTCCCATCCGGCAGGCGTAATCCGCGCAGCGATTTATTTTCCCTGCGCTCGTTTAATTTCTTTTGTAAAAAATCATCTGGGTACATGTGTCAAAACTAATGGATTGTGACAGATATTTGCGGATACTGGATATTAGATGCTGTATACCAATATTTGATGTTGGATACTATAAGCCGCAACTAAAATTACTCTTTACAACCGCCTTATGGAATTATCAGATAATACTAAAAATATACTCGGTTTACACCTCCCTACCGATCCACGTTGGGTGGATTTGGCGGGAATTTCGCTGGAAGCCATTCTTACGGATCATGCCTATTGTGAGCAGAAAGCAGCTACTACCTGCATTACGTTAATTCAACGTTACTCCGACAAAGAAAAGTTAGTATATGAACTGGCACCGATTGTAGCAGAAGAATGGGGGCATTTCAGGCTGGTACTGAATGAACTTAAGAAAAGGGGACTGAAACTTGGTAAACAAAGGAAAGATGAATATGTAAATAAGTTGATTGAGTTTCAGAAAAAAGGGGGAAGCCCCGAAGACAGGTTACTGGATCATTTACTTACGATGGCTTTAATAGAAGCGAGGAGTTGTGAACGTTTTAAAAGACTCAGCGAGAACCTGCCCGATGCTTACATGCGTAATTTCTACCGCCGCTTCATGGAAAGTGAAGCGGGGCATTACACTTTATTCATTGATCTGGCAGAAACCTATCTTGATAAAAAACTGGTGAGGAAAAGGTGGAAGGAATGGCTTGTATATGAAACTGATGTAATGAAGGACCTGGAAGTGAGGGGCGACAGGATTCATTAAACGCTTCTGCAGTTAACCCCGCATTAGCACCTTTACGGTAATTTTCATGCAAAGACGCAGCCTATTGGTTATTCGCAAAATAAACCAGTTCTTTTTCGAAATCGAGGTAAGGATATTTTTCTTTTAGGCTGAATGTTTTATGATAATAATTTTTTAAAAATTGCTGATGCTGCCTGGTCAGCGGATTAAATGGCTTGTGTTGAAAAGCCAGGTTGATCTCTGCAATCTCTTTCATGAGCAGGTTTGTTTGTTCAGTCATACAGGCTAAAATGAATTTCTCCCACACATATTGCGTAGCCTGGTAATTAGGGTGTACCAGGTCCTCCGCATAAAAGCGGTAATCGCGCAGGTCATCAATCACCAGTTCATAAGCAGGGAAATAGTATAGTGCATCGCTTTGTTCTACTAATTGATGTACCGCCTGTATGAGTACTGCTTTACTCCTGTTATTTTCTATCACCCCTTCCCGTAGGTGACGCACAGGGCTGATAGTGAAAATAATGTGCAGGTTAGGGTTGAACAGCCTTACTTTTTGCAACATCGTACTCAGTATATCTAATGTTTCTGTTACCCCCATCAATCGTTTAGCAAACCAGTTGGCGGGTGCTTTATGATTGTTGGCCGCTACCGATCCTCTATTCCCATTCGCTGCTTCTGCGGTTAGGGTATATACCCATGCAGAGCCTAATGTAATCAGCAAGTGATCCGCCGTTTTCAAATAGGCATGCGCATTTGTTACTGAGGCATTTATTTTTTGTACGCATTCCGCAGCGGTAATACCTGAAAACCGGCTATGGTGTTTCCAGCTATGCCAGGTTTCGTTGTGTTGAAAAATATCGGATGCCGTAACCTTTTCATTAGCTACATACATAGCTATTGCCTCAGCCACACTTACCGGGTTAAATAAAATACCATTCGGATTTTCCATTACGGAGAACTTATGCCTGCGCAGCTTCTCACCTATATTTTCTGTAAAGCAGGAACCCATCAACAGCAGTTGTTGCCCGTGCCGGATGGATTGTGGCAGTTTCTTAATATCAAATTCAAAATGAAATTTCATACGTTTATAGATAGTTCAAGTGTTTCGCCTGCCCAAAGTTCATCCCATTTCTGTAAAAGTTCCCGCAGGTAGGTTCGGATCCCGTTTATCATTCCGCTGGCAACTGTTATTTTAGGGAATTGAGTTTACAAAGATTCAAAAGCACCTTGCTGAACAGTATTAAAATCATCCAGCTGCCCCTGTGCTATTTCGATTAAAAAAAATTAGCCATATTCTCACCATACCAGGCTTCATCCGTATTATGCATGGCCTTTCCTTTTTCCCGGTGTTCGAAGTTTTTAATATCCATTCCATTATTTTTCATCCCGTTAAAAGCCGTAGTATAACCTAAGGTCTTTTCTATTGCATAATGGCTCAGATCGTGACGTACAAAAAAATCATCGCAATACATCCATGTGGTGGTTGCATTATCACGGATGTATTTGATGATATGCGGCTTGTTGTTGTTTTTAGTTAGTTGCAGTAACATCCTACACAAATATTTGACTGGCTATCTGCAGGCTTTCCTGCAATGCGTTTTTATTCAACCCTTTCAATAAACCTTTATTTTCAAAATAAGCGATCATTAATTCAGAATCCATATTCCCCACGAGCTCTTCCTGCGCCATGGGACAGCCTCCAATACCTTTTAAAGCACCATCGAACCTGCGGCAACCCGCTGCCAATGCTGCGTCAACTTTTGTTTGCCAGTTTTGCGGCGCGGAATGGAGATGCACACCAATGCTGATAGTGGGATATTGGGGGATCAATGTCAGCAAAGCGAAACTGATCTGTTCAGGCGTTGCAACGCCAACCGTATCGGCTAATGATACAATCCGGATATCCTTTTTCGCCATTTCATCCGTCCAGTGTAATAATATGTCTGCCTGGTATGCGTCACCATAAGGGTTTCCGAAACCCATACTGAGGTACAGCACAAGTTCTTTATTATTTTTAATACAAAGTTCCTGTATGGATTCCACCCTTTGTACCGCTTCTTCTAAAGTACTGTTGGTATTACGCATTTGGAAGGAAGCAGAAATGGAAAACGGGAAACCAAGGTATTTGATGGCATCATACACCACTGCGTCTTCCGCACCGCGCATATTGGCGACGATGGCCAATAGTTTGGTTTGGGAATTAACCATATCCAGTTTTCCAATCACTTCTTTCGTATCAGCCATTTGAGGTATGGCTTTTGGTGAAACAAAACTGCCAAAATCAATTGTATCAAAGCCTACCTGTAATAAGGCATTCAGGTATTTAATTTTCTCTTCGGTTGGAATGAAATGTGGCCATCCTTGCATGGCATCACGAGGGCACTCTATGAGTGTGAGCGGTGAGTGGTGAGTGGTGAGTTTTTTATTCATGCGAATAAAATGCTAATGAAAAGTGAGCCATACCAATATATGATAATTCAACTACTGCTACTTATCCATGCGGTGCTTCATCGCCTCGTACAAAATAATTCCGGTTGCCACAGATACATTGAACGAATCAAATGCTGCTGCCATCGGTATTTTAAAAAAATGATCTGCAGCTTTGGCTAAATAAGGCTGTACACCTTTGCCTTCATCACCCATAATTATACAACAGGGATCGGTAAAAGGGAGGTCAAATACATTTTTATCGGCCCGCATCTCACTGGTAAATACTTTAATGCCGTTAAGGTGCAATGTATCAACCGCTTTTAATAAACTGTTAACCCGGCAGATATGGATCTGCTCCAACGCACCTGCACTGCTTTTCATGGCTTCTTCATTTAAAGCACCAACACCTTTGTCGGGAATAATGATGGCTTGTGCCCCGCAACAAACGGCACTTCGGGCAATAGCGCCGATATTGCGCACATCAGTAACGCCATCCAGCATAAGAAACAAAGGAAGTTCCCCATTGGACACGACATGGTCAATTACCTGCTGCAGGTCCATGTATTGAACCCTGGCCACTATAGCCAATACGCCCTGGTGGCTGGCTTTAGTCATTCCATTCAATTTTTCAACAGGAACAATCTGAATAGGCACATTGTTTTCCCTGGATAATTGCCGGATAGTATTGATCACATCACCTGTTGTATTTTTTTGCAGTAGGATCTTATCAATCGCTTTTCCCGATTGAAGGGCTTCTACCAATGGTTGACGGCCGATAATGAGTGAGGTTTGTTTTACAGGCATTTGCAAATGTATTACTTCAATCTCCCTTCTGCGAAAAGGAGTTTTACTTTTATAATAGCGGCAACACTTATCGAATCGGTAATCAACCCTTTCTCCACCATTTGATAGGCTTCTTCAAAATGAATTTTTTTCACTACCAGCTGCTCTGTCTCTTCCGGTGAGGATTCGTACTGGGTTAATCGGGTTGCCAAATAGACAATTGCCAGTTCATCGCTCACAGAATTTGATAAATGCATTTTGTAAAGTAGTGCCCAGTTCGCTGCCACCAACCCTGTTTCTTCCAGCAATTCACGTTTCGCATTTTCGAGCGGGTCTGTTCCTTCTGGGGCCCCACCTTCTGGTATCTCCCAACTATAGCCATGCAAAGGAAACCTGTACTGTCCTACCAGATAGGTATTCCTGTCTTCATCCAATACTATAACCCCTACGGCTATATTTTTAAAATGAACTTTCCCGTAAATACCTTTCCCGCCTCCGGGGTTGGTTACATCATATTCTGTAAGGGTTATCCAGGGATTGGTGTACAACTCCTTTTCTCCATTAATTGTCCAGGGATTCTTTTCCATCTTAGGTTTTATTTTTCCTGATTGCTACCCGCAATGATACGAGCAAATACAATAGTATGAGAGCGACCAATCCAAATTTAATAGCTGCACAGTAATAAGTAAGCTTTGGTGACAAGCTCGTAAAATTTCCTGTAATACCTTGCAGCATCAAAAGGTTCTTTGTAACATTGAGGATGCCTGCCAGGTAAGCCAGCCTTACCAAAGTTAATCCCAGCTGCCGCATAATTCCAGCCGACCACTTCATGGCACAGATTGCTGCCGCCAGAGAAAGGAACAGGGTATAACTTACAATAAATAAGAAATCCAGCCAGATATTCATCTTTACAACAGATAAATCTCAGTTCAGCAGCAATGCATGTAAACGTTGAGGTGTATCTGCCAGTTCAAGGTCTACTATGGCCCTCTGGCTATCAAGTGCTTTAAGAGGAGCCCCTTGCCAGCGAAGTACAACTATCATCAAAATAGATGCAATGGCTGTAACAGTCAGGTTTTTTTTCATAAAAATGCGATTGACTTGTTTTTTCTTCGGCGCCCTAAAAATAAAAAACCTCTGCCCAAAAGAGCAGAGGTCAGGATTATTTTATTGAAAGATTATTTTACCCCGAAAGCTTTCTTCACTTTAGCCACATAATCCAATTTTTCCCAGGTAAACAGTTCAACTTTTACTTTTTTCATCTTACCATTTGGAGAAACAAATTCCTTTGTAACTACTTCGTTTTTGCGTCCCATATGACCATAGGCAGCAGTTTCGCTATACATAGGGGTACGTAATTTCAAACGCTGCTCAATAAAGTAAGGGCGCAGATCAAAAACACTTTCTACAATCTTACCAATCTGCCCGTCTGTTAATTTCACTTTAGCTGTACCGTATGTATTTACATTAATTGAAGTGGGTTGTGCCACACCAATGGCATAAGATACCTGAACCAGTACTTCATCAGCAATGCCCGCAGCTACCAGGTTCTTGGCTATATGGCGTGTTGCATAAGCCGCGGAACGATCAACTTTACTGGGATCTTTTCCGCTGAAAGCACCACCACCATGTGCACCTTTGCCGCCATAGGTATCAACGATGATCTTGCGGCCGGTTAAACCGGTATCGCCATGTGGACCACCGATTACAAATTTGCCCGTTGGGTTAATGTGATACTTAATCTTATCGTTAAATAATTTAGCGTATTTCTTATACTTTGCTTTTACACGTGGGATGAGGATAGTAACGATATCCTGTTTGATTTGAGCCAACATTTTGGCTTCAGTATCAAAATCATCGTGTTGGGTAGATACCACGATCGCATCAATACGAACGGGTTTGTTATTATCATCATACTCAAGCGTTACCTGGCTCTTCGCATCGGGGCGTAGATATTTAATCTGTTTATTCTCCCTTCGTAAGGCAGCCAGTTCAATCAATATTTTATGGGCCAGGTCCAATGCCAGCGGCATGTAATCGTCGGTTTCATTGGTGGCATAACCAAACATCATACCCTGGTCGCCAGCACCTTGTTCTTCTTTTTTCTTTTTGTCAACGCCTTGATTGATATCTGCCGACTGCTCATGAATGGCAGATAAAATACCACAACTGTTTGCTTCAAACATATACTCACTCTTGGTATATCCTATTTTGCGGATCACACCACGAGCAATTTCCTGCACATCCAAATAGGCTTTTGATTTCACTTCTCCGGCCAGAACAACCTGTCCTGTTGTAACTAAAGTTTCGCAAGCCACTTTGGATTGCGCATCGAATGCAAGAAAATTGTCAATCAAAGCATCAGAAATCTGGTCGGCCACTTTATCCGGATGTCCTTCAGATACGCTTTCAGAAGTAAACAAATAAGGCATATAAATTTTAATTTAATGGGTGCAAATATATAATAATGAAGTGACTTATTTATCTATTAATAAAGCAGCCTATCAGATACGGGAAAAAATAATCCGTAACCGCATCCTGAAACGGGAATGTGTTCCGCCACCAAGCCTTACCCTGCCATCTCCCGTGTCGTTACCCACGGCTGGGTTAAGAAAATAAGTTTGTGAAACCGTATTGCCCGGATAGGGAGGAGTATAATGAAGAGAATCGTTGGCTGGTGCAGAAAGCCGCATCGTAAAAGACGTATCTTTTCTGGTAACAATACCCTGAACATAGCGGCTGATATTAAAAGTATAGGCTGCAACCCTATCATACCCGAAAAGGGATTTGTAAGACAGGAAGCCCCCAAACAAAGAAATATTAGGTCCGGTAGTACTTAATACATAATCATTAGGCACGTTACGTTTACTTTTATTGGCAGAATCGAAAAGGGCCAATAATAAATATCTAGGCGGAAGCATCTGGGTTTCAATGGTAGTAAGGGTAGCATCATCGGGTACCTGCTCAGTAATGAGTTCTGCCCGGTGAATAATGCGGTTATTCAGGTTTTGGAGGCCGGGTACTTTAATACGTACATAACATCCGGGTGAAGTTTGGACATATACCAGTGAATCGGGCTTAGAACTTGTAGTAAAATGTTTGGCCGCATCACTACCGCTTCTGTCCCGGGTTATAAAGTTGGCATCTCCACTGGTTGCAGTATTAAACGTAAAATACCTTACCGAAGTATCCCGTTTGGTGGCACCGGCAGAACTGGAACTGTAATACAAAGCGAATTTCGTATTCGTATCGGACAAGCTAACCTTTAATAATGCATTACTTCCACCAGGGTTAACCGTTACGGCAAACCCCGCGAAATACGTTCGGAAGGCAGAATCAGACGCGTAAGCATTGGTAGAATCGTAATCCTTAATAAACCTTTTTGCAACATTATCCCGTAATCTGATACGTATTTGGTTTTTGGCATTCTCAAAACGGTTATTCACAGAGTCGGTTATCCTGCGGATATCCACTGTAAGAGGATTAGCTAATGATGCACCTATATTTACGGGTATTTTATTAGGATAATTGGTTGGATACACAATGGCCGGATCAAGCGGACTGCTTTGGCTGATTTCAGCAATATTCAAAATTATAGGCTGTGAAGAATCACCATACAATCCCTTAAAGCTGAGTATTAATACAGCGGAATCTATTTTAAGGCTGTCTTTGGCACCGGGAATTGAGAATGGGAAGCTGGAAGGCTTTAGTTCAAAAAATAGAGAAGCTTTGGTCTTGCCAAACAGCGGATCGTTATTAATGTATCCCACCACATGATTATCACCTCTATATATACGGGTAGTATCCGTATCGTCGAAACTGTCGGTAATCACATCCAGCAAGGTATCTTTGGTAATAACGCCATCTGTATCGGGTATCAAACCACCACCAATATCTGTTGAGGAAATGCGTGTGCAGCCCGCAAAAAAACCGATCAAACAAATAGAAAAGATGGATATTCTACGCAGTGTAAAAAATGAATACATGTGTTAGTAATTACTTGCCCGCAAGGTCGTTGTACAATTCTAAATACTCTGTTAAATCAGAATCCCATCCTTTAAAAGGCACTACTTTTTTTCCTTTCACTTTTGCGAATTCTTCTATAAGCTTTTTTTCTATTTTATCGGCACCGAAAGTGATGGCATCCGCAAAGGTTGCACCTCCTCGGAACATGGCAGTATTATTACCTTCTTTAAATGCTTCTAAATCTTTTTCTTTGATATTGCCGTTGATGATCGCTTTCTGCACAAAATCAGCTCCCAGCTTTTCCTTAAATGTGTTTTGTCCGATAGTAAAAACCACTTTGCTATTGCCGAAAACAGGCTCTTTTTTATAAGCTGTTTTTATGTAGGCCGGTATCAATCCGGTCATCCAGCCACTACAATGAATGATGTCCGGGGGCCATCCGAATTTTTTTACGGTTTCCAGTGCTCCCTTACAAAAGAATACGGTTCGCAGAATATTATCATCAAACCATTTCTCTTCTTCATCATGAAACACCTGCTTACGTTTAAAAAAATCTTCGTTTTCAAGAAAATATACCTGTAAACGTGCATTTGGCAGAGAGGCTACTTTAATCTGCAAAGGATAATCATCATTGTCAACCGAAACGTTGATACCCGAAAGCCTAACCACTTCATGCAGGCGGTGCCTTCTTTCATTAATAACACCAAAGCGCGGCATAATGCACCTTACTTCCAAACCAGTGTCGTTACTCCTGATGGCTAACTTGTTGATCACCTCAGCAAATTCCGTCAGCTCCAGGTAAGGCGACATCTCTGTAGAAATGAATAAAATTCTTTTCTTTATTGACATTAGTATGCGAATTTTAACACGGTGCTGGAAAATGAGTTGGCGAAGGTACACAAATTACAGCGAAAACCAACAGTTATCAGGCTTTTACCCCTAACATGACCCCCGATGATCTTATTTAAAAGAGCGGCAGACATAAATAAATACCTGACAATCAAATATAAATCAGGAGGCAGCCTTGGGTTTGTACCCACTATGGGGGCACTTCATGCAGGACATATTTCATTGCTTGAGAACAGTAAAAAAGTCAATACACTAACCGTTTGCAGCATTTTCGTTAACCCTACCCAATTTAACGATCCACAGGATTTTGCGAAATATCCCATTACGCTTGAGAAAGACATATTGGCATTGGAACTTTGCGGCTGCGATATATTGTTTCTTCCTTGTGTTGAAGAAATCTATCCGCAAGGCACAACCGGGTTCCGGATTTTTGACCTTGGCTATCTGGAAACTATTTTAGAAGGAAGCTACCGGCCGGGCCATTTTCAGGGGGTATGCCAGGTAATGAACCGGCTTTTGGAAATAGTAATGCCGGATACCTTATACCTGGGACAGAAAGATTACCAGCAATGCATGGTCATCAAAAGACTGATTGCCTTGAACGGTTGGTCAATACAATTGACCGTTAGTACTACTTTACGAGAAAACACAGGGCTGGCCATGAGCAGCCGTAATATGCGGTTGACTGCAGTAGAGAAAGAAAAAGCAGCTACTATTTATAAAGCATTATTATACCTGAACCAACAAATCAAACCCGGCGGGATAGTTGCATACCAAAAGAAAGCGGAACAAATGATTACAGAGGCCGGGTTTGAAAAAATTGATTATGTATCTATTGCTGATGCGGATACTTTACAACCCATAACCAACTGGAACGGACAAACACCCCTTGTTGCCCTGGTTGCTGCTTTTCTTAATGGGGTAAGGTTAATTGATAATATGCAGCTAATTAACACCCCATAGTATTTCAATGTGTCCGGAAAAAAAGGTTAATTAAAATAGCTTACTTAACTTGCCTATGAATGTTTGTATATGAATAAAAGGTTGGTTTCAGCTTTACAATATATTTTATTCCTCGGGTTGGGGGTATTTTTGGTTTGGTGGAGTTTGCATCAGATACCTGATGAGAAATGGGGTGAATTTAAACGATCCTTGCTAACGGCCCATTATTGGTTATTGGCACCTGTATTCCTTATACTCTCTCTTAGTCATATATTAAGAGCACTTCGTTGGCGAATATTGATGTTACCAATGGGTTACAGGCCTTCTTTTATTAATACGTTTTTTGCGGTGATGATTGGTTACCTGGCCAACCTTGCAGTACCGCGCCTTGGCGAAGTATTAAAATGTACCATTCTTGCGAAATATGAAAAAGTACCTGCAGAAAAGTTAGTAGGAACCATTGTTGCCGAACGCGCCATTGACGTAATCTCTCTGGGCATTATTTTTTTATTGGCCCTGGTAAGCCAGTTTGATGTGGTTGGTGAATTCGGTACACAACTGTTTAAACAATTATTTGAAAACAGTACAGGGCGTTTTTCATGGTTGAAACTCGGCGTTGTACTCGGAGTTTTAGCTATTGTTATTATTGCAATAAAAATATGGTTCTATCAGTTCGCCCATTTGAAAATTGTGATACTCTTCAAAAAAATATTAAACGGTATTTGGGAAGGTCTTAGCAGTGTTAGAAAACTAAAACAAAAAGGTTTATTTATTTTTTACAGTGCTGCTATCTGGTCTTTATACATTGGTGGCACCTGGGTTGGGCTACTGGCAACACAAGGCACGGCGCACTTGGGTTTGAAAGAAGCCATATCGGCACTGGCATTTGCAAGCATCGGGATGATTGTAACGCCCGGAGGTATTGGCGCATATGCCTATTTTCTGGCCAAAGTATTAGAGAAAAATAATATCCCTTTTGAAATAGGTTTTGCCAACGGTACCCTGCAATGGTTTGCACAGTTTTTAATTGTGGTGCTCGTAGGTGGTTTCTGCCTGATACTTCTCCCTTTTTATAACAAACAAAAAAAACATGAAAGCAGTTAGTGCGATTAATAAAAAAATATTTACACTTCCGCAGCTATTGGCACAAGTGGCCAGCTGGCGGGTAACTAATAAAATGGTTGCTTTTACAAATGGCTGTTTTGATATTTTTCATGAAGGGCATATTTTCTCTTTATCAGAGGCCGCTAAAGAAGCTGATTATTTAATTATCGGTGTGAACAGCGACAGCAGTACCCGAAAATTAAAAGGCCCCGAAAGACCCGTAAACCATGAACACAGCCGGGCCCTGTTACTGGCCCATCTTGCCATAGTTGATGCGGTGATTATTTTTAATGAAGACACTCCCAAAGAATTGATTACCGCAATTTTGCCGGACGTTTTAGTTAAGGGCGGCGATTATATGATTGAACAGATTGTCGGCTCAAAAGAAGTGTTGGACAATGGCGGCCGTGTGGTGATCAACCCTATTGTAGAAGGATTTTCTACAACAGGGATTATTAAGCAGATCAAAACTTCCTACTCTTAGTGATTTAAAATTGGGCTGAAATTCCCGGTAAACTTAACATGAAGAAAACATCACTTACATATATTTGACTTTAGTGGTTTTGGAATATCATCTGTTATTTTCCAATCCAAAAATTTACTAATTCCTCCCTATGCCAAAAAAAATACTTATTCAAAGGGATATCAGCTGGTTAAGTTTTAATGCAAGGGTATTGCAGGAAGCAAATGATCCGGAAGTGCCTTTAAAAGAGCGTATCCGTTTTCTGGGGATTTTTTCTAATAATTCAGATGAATTTTTCAGGGTTAGGGTAGCTACCTTGAAACGCATGCTTGAGTTTGTTGAAAAACGCAAGAAATTGAACATGCACATGGAAGAAGCACCGCAGGCCATCCTTGACCAGATACAGACAATCGTGCTCCAGCAACAAAATGAGTTTAACCGTATATGGGATGGCATTTTAAAAGAATTAAAAAAAGAAGGCATCCTGCTGGTTGATGAAAAACACCTAAACAAAGAACAACAGCTGTTTGTTAAAAAATATTTTGATGAAGAGGTGCGCTCAAACATTATTCCTTTGATGATTGAAAGCCTGCCACAACTCCCTTACCTACGCGATAAAAGCATCTACCTGGGTGTAGTCATGCGCAAAAAAAAATCTGCGTACCACCAAAAATATTCATTGATAGAGGTCCCCGTAAAAGCTACAGGAAGGTTTATTCAGTTGCCGTCCAGAATCAATGAGAAACATATCATCCTGCTCGAAGATGTGATCCGTTTTAACCTGCCAAATATTTTCTCCTATTTCGAATACGATTATTTTGATTCGCATGTTTTTAAAGTAACCAAGGATGCAGAAATAGATTTAGACAATGATGTAAGTACCAGTTTTGTGGAGAAGATGGAAAAGGGTGTTAAGAACCGCCGCAAAGGAAAGCCTGTCCGTTTTGTATATGATAAAGAAATGGATACGGGCTTGTTAGAGTATCTTATTCGCCGCCTGAGTCTTAACCGCAAAAGCAATATTATACCAGGAGGCCGCATTCATAATTTCAGGCATTTCATGGACTTTCCCGATGTGTTCAATACAAAAAAAACACGCCGTGCGGCTTTTGCGCATCCCGATTTACAAAGTTCTATGCGGGTTACTGATGTAATTATTAAGAAAGATGTAATGCTGCATTTCCCTTATCATTCCTTCAATGCCATTATAGATTTACTGCGTGAAGCAGCGATGGATCCGGATGTGAGTTCCATCAAAATAACGGCGTACCGTTTGGCATCAAATTCAAAAGTGATCAATGCATTAATTAATGCTGCCAGGAACGGTAAAGAAGTAGTAGTGATGCTTGAACTGAAAGCCCGGTTTGATGAAGAAGCCAATCTGGAATGGAAAAAAATACTGGAAGAAGAAGGTGTGAAAGTATTACTTGGTGTACCTAAAATGAAGATACATGCCAAACTCTGTATCATTAAAAAAAGAAAGGCCAATAAAACCATCCAGTACGGTTTTGTAAGTACCGGTAACCTTAACGAAAAAACAGCTACTGTTTATGGCGACCACTGCCTGTTAACCGCTAACCGGAATATAATGGCGGATATCAACCGGATTTTTCGTTACCTCGAAAACTGGAAAACACATGCCCCTTATTTAAGTATGTGCAAAACATTACTGGTTTGTCCAACGACCATGCGCAAACAGATTGGTGCACTGATTGACAAAGAGATCAAACATGCCAAAGCGGGAAAGCAGGCAAAGATCATACTAAAAGTAAATTCATTAAGCGATGCCTTACTCATTCAAAAATTAAATAGCGCAGCCGCCGCGGGTGTAGAGATTCAGATGATTGTAAGGGGCATTTTTTGCGCGATGACTCAAACCAAAAAAAATAAAAACCATTTTACGGCAGTAAGTATTGTGGATGAGTACCTTGAGCACGCACGTGTGATGATCTTCTATAATATGGGCAAAGAAAAGGTATATATATCGAGTGCCGACTGGATGGTGCGTAACCTCAACCACCGGGTAGAAGCGGCCATCCCGGTAATGAACCCGGAAATACGCGATGAATTAAAGGATATTATCCACATTCAATTAAGAGATAATGTAAAAGCCAGAATCCTTGACAATGACTTATCCAACAACTATGTACCTTCCGCCGGTAAAAAACAGGTACGTTCGCAGATAGAAACGTATCATTACCTGCACAAGAAAAATATAGTTAATAGTGAGGTTAGCCGCCATTGATATCGGAAGTAACGCAGCCAGGTTATTAATAGCCGAAGTAACCCAGGATAATGAAGCAAGACCGCAGTTTAATAAATTGAACCTGATACGCGTACCCTTGCGATTGGGTTTTGATGTATTCGAGAGAGGAGAGATCTCCAAAGAAAAGCGTGGCATGGTATTACAAACCATGAAAGCATACGGCCATCTCATTAATGCATATGGTGTTAAGCATGTGATTACCTGTGCCACGAGTGCCATGCGCGATGCAAGGAACAGCAACGACCTTATCCGCAAAGTAAAATTAGAAACCGGCCTTGAAATAATGATTATCAGCGGAGATTTTGAAGCTTCTCTTATCTACGAGAATCATGTGGCAGAGAACATGGATACCGATCATAGTTACCTGTACATTGATGTAGGCGGTGGCAGTACAGAACTTACTTTTTTTGCAGATGGCAAACTAATCTTCCAACAATCATTTAATATCGGTACTATCCGTTTATTAAAAAATATGGTGAATGATATTAAATGGAACGAAGTAAAAGATTTCATCAAAGTCAAAACAAAAGGTTATAAAAAAATTGTAGCTATTGGCACAGGTGGAAATATCAATAAGGTTTTTTCTCTCAGCAAAAAAAAAGACGGGAAGCCCCTTAGTCTCGACCTGCTAAGAGACTATTACAAAGAGATATCCGGTTTTTCACTCACTGACCGCATCAATATTTACAAACTCCGTGAAGACAGGGCCGATGTAATTGTACCTGCTTTACAGATTTATATTAATGTAATGCGCTGGTCTGATGCAGATGAAATTTATGTTCCGAAAATTGGTTTGGCGGATGGGTTGATACAGCATTTGTATTATGATTTATTAGCGAAGGGTTTGATCTGCTGATATTATTTTTATTGCTGAGTGATATTGATGAAAGTACCTCTGCGGTAAGCGCAGAGGAGTAACTCCATATAATACTTTTAGTAGCCCATCAAGATAAATCTTACTAATTTGCATTTGACATTTGAATATGTTTAATGCTAAAGAAGAGCCATATTCATACTAATCCCATTATACTCAATCAATTCAAATGTCTCATCCTAAAGAAATCAAAAAAATAACCACCAATACCCTTCTTAAAATGAAGGAGCATGGAGAAAAAATTTCCATGCTAACCGCTTATGATTATTCATTCGCTAAGCTATTTGATGGATCAGGCATAGATGCTATTTTAGTTGGCGATAGTGCCAGCAATGTAATGGCCGGTCATGAAACCACTTTACCTATTACCCTCGATCAAATGATCTATCATGCACAATGCGTGGTGAGGGGTATTAACCGCTGCCTTGTTGTTGTAGATATGCCGTTCGGATCTTATCAATCCAATACCGATATTGCGGTTGCTTCCGCTATCCGCATCATGAAAGAAACAGGGGCGCATTCCATTAAATTAGAAGGTGGCGAAGAAGTGGTAGAAAGCATTAAAAGGATAGTAGCGGCAGGCATACCCATTATGGGACATTTGGGATTAACCCCTCAATCTATTTATAAATTCGGCACCTACACAGTAAGGGCCAAACAGGAAGAAGAAGCAGCAAAACTTCGTAACGATGCACAGCTGCTGCAGCAGGCTGGCTGTTTTGCCATTGTACTCGAAAAAATACCCGCCGATCTGGCGAAGGAAGTAAGTGAAAGCCTGTCTATTCCAACGATAGGTATTGGCGCAGGCAAATATTGCGACGGACAGATATTGGTAATGCATGATATGTTGGGCATTAATAATGAATTCAAACCCAGGTTCCTTCGCCAATACCTTGCTTTACAAGAGCAGATTACAACTGCTGTTCAGCAATATGTTAAGGATGTAAAGTTGAAGGAGTTTCCTAATGAGGAAGAATCTTACTAAAAATGTTCACCGATAACATCACTGAGTTCACCCATATTCTTTTACAGGCTTCTTATAGCTGAATAGATTTGGCACAAATCTGCCTTAAACAGCACAAAGTTGATGGTACAGTTTACATTGAGAATAATAGGCCTGTTAACAATTAAACCCCTGGCTTTTGGTATGGGTAGCAATAAGCGCACAGAACAAAATTTTGGACCAAATACAAACCCATATTTTAAATTCAGTTTATTAATAACCGAACAACTTGCGAAATAATAAAAAGATTGTAACTGTTATAGCCCATGTTACCGCATGGATCTGCTTCTTTGCGTTACCATACCTTGTCTTTTTCCCCAGGCTGCGTGATCCCGATCACAGCATGAGCAGCCATATGCAGGTTTCTATCATTTGTAACAATATATTCCTGGTACTTTTTTATTACCTGAATACATTGGTGCTGATTCCACGTTTATTGGTAAAAGAAAAATGGTTTTGGTACGTGTTTTCTATTATCGCTTCGCTGCTTTTTTTTCTGATTGTGCCCCAGCAGATCGCTACCCTGATAGCCGAACCCGAAGTCATTAACACACAGAACAGGCGGTTTATACCCAACCCCGCATTTCAGGGAACGTTTAAAAGGCACCGCCCGCTGGCGGATGGTTACAGCACCGTGTTGTTCCTGTTAATATTTACTGTAGGTACCTGCATATCTGTGATACAACGCTGGCTAAAAACAGAACAACACCGGAAAGAAACAGAGAATGAAAAACTTAATACAGAATTGTCTTTTTTGAAATCGCAGATAAACCCGCATTTCTTTTTTAATACACTCAACAATATTTATTCGCTGGCCATTGTGCGCAGCGAAGAAACGGCACCTGCAGTGATGAAGCTCTCATCGATCATGCGTTACATTCTTACCGAAACACAAAGGGACCTCGTACCTTTAAGCAATGAAGTTGACTTCATCCATAACTTCATAGACCTTCAAAAAGTAAGGTTAACGGATAAAGTAACCCTTCATTTTTCTACCGAAGGTGATATTGATACACTTGTGGTAGCACCGCTCCTATTCATCCCTTTTGTAGAAAACGCATTCAAATACGGGGTAAGTACCAAGGGCGCATCCAGTATAGATATCAACATAAAAACGGATAGCCATACCATAATATTTACCTCAGTAAACTATATTGTGGTATCAGAAAATAATTTAATGGAAAATACAGGTATTGGCATCAACAATGTGAAGCGCAGGCTGGAGTTGATGTATCCCGGCAAACACCATCTGACCACTACCGAAAAAGACAATTTTTATACCGTTTACCTGAAGATCGTAACCACATGATACACTGTATAGCCATAGATGATGAACCCCTTGCTCTGCAACTGATTAATGAATATTGCAGTAAAATATCTTTTCTTAAATTAGAAAAGGTATTCACTAATACCGATGAAGCCAGCGCCTACCTGAAAGAGAATAAAATAGACCTGCTTTTTCTCGATATTCAGATGCCCGATATTAATGGTATGCAGTTTTATAAAGCCCTTACCCAAAAACCACCTGTAATTTTCACTACAGCCTATAAAGATTTTGCCGTTGAAGGGTTTATGGTAGATGCGGTAGATTATTTACTCAAGCCTTTTGAATATGACCGTTTTTTAAAAGCCTGTTACAAAGCCAATGAATACCTGGAATTTTTGAGTACACAGGAACTGCAGCTCAATTCCATTTTTGTAAAAGTGAATTATGAGATCATGAAGATCAACCTAAAGGAAATTGAGTTGATAGAAGCACTGGACGACTATATCAAAATATATATCAAACCCAATCCTGTATTAACGTTAATGACACTCAAAAGTATACAGGAGAAATTACCTGCCCGAGATTTTGTAAGGGTACACCGCTCCTTTATCGTACCCCTGGC